>JBGUVZ010000606.1:0-4265 GCA_045220685.1 Oscillospiraceae bacterium
TGTGCCTGTTCGTACACGACTTTGCGGTACCGTTTACTTATCCTGCGTCCGGTTTTATATTGCGTTTTAACGTAACTCTTTGATATATTTTATGATTACTATAGTAAAACGCAGGATAATATTTCCGACTAGAGACCGCAGAACTTTGACAGGTCGTCTTCTTTCCCTTTCCATTTTTTGACAGCCTTTTCTCCATCGTGTGCTGCTCCTGCCTTTTCCAACTCTTTTCTGATAGTTTCCAGATCTGCTTTCGCGTAAATCATCGTGGTATCTACAGATGAATGTCCGAGGAAGTCACGTATGAGCGATATCGGAGTTCCCTTGCGGTACATAGCCGTCGCTATGCTGTGACGAAGCTGGTGGGCGTGTATGTGTTCAGGGAAATCAGGATGTTTTTCCCTGATTTTCCGGCAGCAGCGGTCAAGCATTCTCCCAACTGTGGTTGGGTTGATAGGATGTCTTTCCCCTCCTCGTTCCGAGTAGAACAGAAGTGAGTTTTCGTTGCCGTCACTGTGAAATTCCTTCAAATATGGAGTTAAATGCTTTTTGAGCTGCGGCGGCAGGGGCACAGTGCGGTATTTACCACCCTTTCCGAAAATTCTTACCCACATTCCTTTGTCACGTTTCAGAATGTTGCCAGTTTGAAGTGAAAGAAGTTCGCCTATCCTCATTCCGGTTGAATAAGCAAACATAATCAGGAAACGGTCACGACGTCCGCGCTTTGTCGAGGTATCTGGGGCGTCAAACAGCAGTTTGAGCTGATCTTCCCTTAAGGCACCCAGCATCTCAGGATCACGGCGAGGAGTTTTTATTTTGACTTCGAGAGATGTCATATATAGTGCTGTCAGTTCAGGCTGTTCAAGAGCACAGTATTTCAGGAACGATTTGACAGCTGCCATCCTGATTAGAACGGATGATTCCATGTTTCCGCGTTTTTCCCGGAGCCACTGCACGAAGCCTGTAAGATTATCATGGGATAAGTGATTCAAGGTCAGATTTTCAAAGCTGACGTTCATCGAGTCGAAGTAATCTCTCAGTATTCTGAAGCTTTGCCTGTATGTCCTAAGAGTTTTTTCCGGTAAATGGCGCTTTAACGGAAGATAGTCAGTAAGCCATGCCCTGAGCAGACTGTGAAATTCGTTGGTCTTCATTTCATCCTCTGCCAAACAGGAAATCGTTCACATCTTTCATGGCCTCGCTTATGTCTGTCTGGCATTCTTCCGAGAGATGCAGATAGTAGTCAGTTGCCTCAAAACTGCTGTGCCCCATGTATGTGCTGAGATAAGGGTAAAGTGCGTTCAGTTCCTTCTTTTCTTTTACCCATTTTCTAATGCATGAGAGGGCAAAAAGGTGCCTAAAGTCATGTACTCGCATTTTTGGTGGGGCAGAGTTCTTGAATTCCGGTATACGGCTGATAATAGTATTTAGATGATACTGCATTTTTTGCTGATCGAGCCTGCCATTTTTGCTTGTAAATCCATGAAAAAAATACTTCCTGTCCCTGTAGAGCAGAGAAATTCTACTGTTATAGCACCTCATAACTTCAGTCATGTCGTTGCTCATCATGACAATACGCATTCCATGCGCCTTTGATTTTCTGATTGTCAGTTTGCCTGAATCCAGGTTTACGTCATCACATGTAAGCCTGATAAGCTCCCCGGATCTGATCCCGCATGCGTAAAGCAGTCTGAAAGAGACTGGAAGTGTAAGGCGCAGGGCTATGTTTTTCTTGTTTTTCATTGATTTCCTGTCAAGCTCTGTAAAAAAAGCCTTCAGTTCCTGCTCCGTAATCAGGTGGGGCTGATAGCGTATACTACGTCCTGGTTCATGTTCAGGGCATATATACGTATCAATACCAGCGGACTGCATAAAACGGCATAGTTGCCTTACAGGCGTAATCATGCGAATCTGCGTGTTAATATGTAAATGTGTATTGTGACTGATCCACGCATCAACAATCTCCTTCGTGATCGTTACTGCAAGAGGAAACGATTCAGCAATCATGCGGTCAAATTTTATAAGGATCTTTTCACCACTGGAGTACGGTAGATCGTTTGTACGTTTAGCCTGAATAAACAAGCAGATTATATGTGAGAGGCCACTTTTAAACACCTTGTCATTCATCTTAAATTTCCTTCATCCAGGCTGGGATCCCAATAATTGAAAGATCAAGCGCACATTCCCTGAGTTTTTCTTCAGAAATAGCGTAATAGCTTCTATCAGAGCTATGTGATTGGTGACCAAGAATATCGGTAATGTGCTGATGCGGTATTTTCGTATGCAACAGGTTCTTGACCATGGTATGTCTAAGTATATGAGCACCAAAATTGTTGCGGTGTTTTGGCGTTATTTTCAATTTTTTCAGAGTGCATGATACAGAGTTATAACTGTGAACCAGCTGCAGATATGGAGCCTGCATCCTAAGAAAAATATATTGGCAATTGACGTTTGGCCTTTCTTCAGAAATATAATCCCAAATGGCATTTCCAACTTCAGGAAGAAGAGGCAAAGTCTGAGGTTCACCTGTTTTTTGCTGGATAAAACTTATTTTTTCTTTTTCCCAGTCTATGTTTTTAAAGCGCAATGCACAGATATCACTGTCTCTCATGCCAAGCCTTAAAGCCAATAAAATAAGAGCTGTGGTTCGTCGGCTTTCATTTCCGGCCTCAAGCCAGGCTATAAGTTTCTTTTCATCTTCATCTGTCAGATATGGTATTACATTGTCCTTGATATGTCTTTGCCGAATGACTGAATTACTAAGATCGTGCGTCGTAAATCCGCCTTTGAACATAATGCCAAGAACTTTCTTTATATGTCCTGCAACCGTATTTATGCTGCTGGTATTAGTAAAGCAGCTATTAAGTTTTGCAATCGCAGCAACTGTTTGTTTAGGAGTACACTTTTTAAGTTCTTCAGCCGAACGAATTCCTGTCATTTCAATAAATTTCCTGAAGCTGTAGTCAAGGCTTGCACTGGCGTACATGCTTTTTTCCTTATAGCAACAGTGCTCACGTATCAGCCTCCTGACTTCTTCAAGCCCACCTGGCATTACAGGTGTTTTCTTTGCCAAGTACCATTTTGAATAGCTTCCGGTTTTGAGGATCTCTTCAGTTACCATCGCTACCCGTCGAACCAGTTTGAGTCTCCAGAAATGAATCTTTTTTTCACGAAATAACTTTTCTGCCTTTGAGACAAACTCATAAGCCAATTCTTTACTGCAATATCCATTGTTATGAATTCGGCAATATCCGGCCAATAGACGGAACATCCTTAAGTACTGTCCTTTTGTCGACGGCGAATTTTCAAAAAGAACAAGCCCGCGCATAGCTTTTGTTATGACAAATCCAACAGGAGCCTGGGTAAGCGGAACTTTTGCATTGGCAAAAAATGTGTCGCATTCTCCATCGCTCTGGTTAAAACTGTCGTTAAATGGCAATTTTGTAAGACAGTCAACGGCGTGCGTCTGAAATTCTGCGTCAATAAATTTTATCAATTGCAAAATGCAGTAAAAATTTGCTTTTTTCCTGTCTGCAAGAGCCAAATCGTAAAGTTTCTGACATGGAATGCTGAAGCTGTGCTTCGTACAAAGTTCAAGAAATCTGAAGCACCCTACACAGTAACGATGTTTCAAATATTTTGGGATTTCGGAATGTAGCTTTTCTTTCAGAAACCTTCTTAGAATGTCACCTATGACACCATCGGCTTCGAAAATCTTGGCTGTGTACTCATCAGTTGTCATTGGAATTCTCCGAAGAAAATGACAACTTGACTTTAGCAGATGATTAAATTTTATCCTGCATAATCTATTCTATTTTTATGCAGTACTTCAAATAATTAGCAGATGATTTGGGAAACGCAGGATAATACGGGACGCAGGATAATCGAATTTATCCTGAATTCAGGATAAGTTTACGAACAATCAGGCTGAACGTGACGTACGCAACGTCAAAACGAAAAACAAGATAGCCGGCAGCTTCAGAACTGAAGACGGGATCCAGGACTATCTGGACATTATGTCATACCTTGGAACAGCCCAAAAACATAAGATCAGCGTTTTCGAAGCGCTGACAGCAGCATTCAACGGGAACCTGGAGATCATCATCTCTTAGCACTGGCATTTTTATCTGGCAGGATTAGGCCCATTTCACCTGGCTTCAGAGGGGGTTCTGAACAGTTACGTCCTGCGTATCCGAAGGCGCAGGTGGCTGGACGCCGACGGGCACAATGCTGTGTTCAACAACTATGAGCTTACTGCAGCAGGCACC
>JBGUVZ010000607.1:0-2365 GCA_045220685.1 Oscillospiraceae bacterium
GCACAGATAAAAATCTTTTATCCTGAAATTGAATATTTCAGAACCTGGTTCATAAATAAGTATGCTGATGATTTTCCGGGCACAGAAGCTCTGACTACATACTTTGGAAATTCTGTCGATGATATTTCCTGTCTTGAGCTTGGAAACCTGAAATTCTTATGTGATTCAGGCAAAATAGAAGTAAGTCATTCTGACTTCAGCAATCTGATTTTTTACAGAGAATGCCGCAACAAACTTGCACATACTACTTTATTAACATCAGATGAAATCGAAAGACTAAGCAAACGACAGTATTAAAATAAAATGAGACAGCCCGATACCTATAAGGGCTGTCCCATACGAAGAATTTGAGGTGATTATAATGACTGAACAGATACTTCAGCTGCAGAATTCTCTTGAAGATATCCGAAACAGATATAAAAATTTAAATAAAAAAATCGATATCATCCGCTCTCACATTGAAAGTAATACTATGTTCAAATCCAAGAGTATAACAGATATTCTCAAGGAACTCACAGAATTCAGCAGACTCCAGAATATCTGCGCTGAAAACTACAAATCTCTTTTTAATGAAGAGCTTCCTGAAGATGCAACTCTCGATAATATCGAATTGAAAATACAGGAATACAACAATGAAGTTTTAAAGAAAGAAACCGGCGCAATCATCGATAAGTTCAAAACTCTTCATTCCTATATTACTGACTGTCAGGCCTCTATTGATAAATTTGCCGCACAGCTCGAAGGAATAGACAGCAGCAAGATGACACTCGAAGAATATAAGGAAGCTGTTGCTGACTACATTAAATTTTATTCCTGTGTCGAATCAAATGATACTGACGGAAGAATTAATTTCTCTCTTGAAGAAACCGTATTTTCAGAAGATTCAGGCCTGCTTCTGAGTCTCATTCAGGGAATGATATCAATTATACAATAATTAACATACACTGCATCAGTACCGGCGTGTCGCTGACACGCCGGTATCTTTTTTCACCAGACACCTCAAAGCCTGTTGACTTTTGGCTTAAACTGTGTTAAACTAAGTGTACTAACAGAAGTAGTACACTTAGTACGACACTAAACCAAAGAAAGAATAAAAGCTGATAAACAGGAGCTTTTAAAGGAGGTACTTCATGAAAGACAACAAAACGCCGGCTGTAATAAGTCCGTTTAAGAAACGGCTTTTTATGCAGTTCAAAAGCATGAAAAAATTATTCATTGTAGAATTCATACTTCAGTTGCTTGGAATCCCGGTTGCAGCGATGAGTTTTGCTAAGGTAAACATGGTTCTGAAAGATATATTTGATCAGGATGACTATCTGGAAAACATTCCGTTCAGCACAATAAATTTTTACGATAATATCTATATGTTAGGGCTGGGTTTGCTTTTTCTGGCTGTCATTTCCGGAACAGTGATCGCATTGAAAAATTACAGCTATCTTCTTAACAGAAATAAAACTGATACGGAAATGTCCCTTCCTTTAAGCAGAAAGCAAATGTTTCTGGCTGATTTCTTTTCGGGACTGCTCGTTTATATTATCCCGTATTTAATTATTGTGCTCGTCACTCTGCCGGTATGGTTTATAAGCTCTCCGACAGAATATGTACCATCCCATTATGTCCTGTCGGGACTCCACACAGAGATCTACATTCCAGAGCCTGGTTTCATTCTAACGGCAGAGCTTTTTATATTAATTACAATGCTGTTTATGTACACTTTTACAGTCATGATATGCACCTGCTGCGGAAATGCTGTAAATGCCGTTGCTTATCTCATTCTTTCAAATTCTGCCATCATGACGGCTGTCTCACTTATCAAAACAATCATCGGCGAGTGCTCATTGCATGATTTCTACCTTTCTAACGTAACCTATGAAGCCGAGCGGCTGTGTCCTGCCGGTTCACTTTGGCATGTGATAAAATATTTAAAGGATTACACAGAACTTTCCGGTTCAGTTTCAGGAGAAATAAACTGGATCATATGCACTCTTGTCTCCTGCACTGTCTGCTTTGTTACAGCTTTACTTATTTTCTGTCACAGAAAATCTGAAGATACGGGAAAAAACTTCATAGTTTCACTGCCTTTCTATATAGTATCTGCTTTGATCACAGCTTCAGCAATGTGGGGCATAAATGATCCGCGCGGACTTTATGACAGCATTCGTGCATCATACGACAAGATCACTTTTTCATCGTCTGTGCTTGTTGCATTTATCATATATGCAGTCATGCTCGCTTTAAAGGAAAAGTCAGTAAAAATCAGAAAGCCTTTCAGAAAACTAATGTTTTTCATTGCATCAGCGGCAGCTTCATTTTTATTCTGCGTCTTATGTCTGAAAACATACGGATTTGGCTTCTCCTTTCACAA
>JBGUVZ010000608.1:0-2723 GCA_045220685.1 Oscillospiraceae bacterium
AAGGTTGTCCCTTTGCAGAGACCTTTAATATATGAGACCACATAAAAAATCAAACAACAAACGAAACCGCCGCATCTCAGAACCGGTAGCCCCGGTAAGATGCGGCGTGTAAGTTTATGTATTCATCTGATAATCACTAATTGTTATAAATAAGAAGGGAGCCAGATTACTCCGACTCCCTCAAGTATACATCCGAAAACGTATACCCCAATTATTAATATTATTATACACTATTAGGTGAAATGTGTCAACACTTAAAAACAATTTTTTAACAATGTAATTCTTGAGGCTAAATCAGGGTGAATAACCGCTGCTGCCACCTGTGTATCAACAGATTTTCTATAGTTATCAGTTAGCTTTTCGAAATCTCTTATAAATGTTTTGATTTCCGTTGTGGATACTTTAAGTATTTTAAGATAGTAACATAATAAAATCAAATAATCGCCTATTGTTTTGAAGTTGATATATGGCAGATTAAATTCGAATCTTAAACATTGTTTCATAGCTTTGGTAGGATCAATTCTTTTGAATCTTGTATCAAAAACTACAGCATTATGAGCAACAGCATTTCTGAGATCCTTTAATGTATAAAGGTATTTATACACGAGTTCTCTGTCTGTATCTACAGCGGCTATATTCATGCCAAGATCTGAAGAAATATTATCTCTTGTATTAAATGTTAAGCAAGACAGAAGATAAGCAAAATCACCAAGGGTCAGAATTTCAAATACAGCCCATAAAGGAACATCATTATAGCCCATATTATTATAGAAGTGTGTAACCTTTGGATTCCCCTGTGCATATGCTTTCAATATTGCGGATTGAATGCTGTTCTCAAGTTTCAGTTTATTCATTTGAGCCTTTTTTCTAACCTCTGTAGGAGTTCCAGCAGGAAATGAATTATAGTTTTCTACAACTGTTTTGAAAATATCCTGAATGTTTTCAGAATTCGCATCACGCATTATTCTTTCTAAGGCTATATTCTTTACAGCTGTTTCGATATACATTATCTTACCATAAAACAAAGATTTTAAATCAGAATCGTATTTTATGGTTGCGTATATATCTGAATAGTCCTGATATGGAATTCTTGAATTAGCAGTATTAAAAAATCTATAGCCCTTATAGCCATGAAAATATCCTGTATTAATCAGTTGATGCTTTTGTTTGCTTCCTGATATAGATATTCCATTATCTCTTAAATGGCGCATTAAACCGTCAATTGTTGAGTCTTCTGCACTCTTGGTCGATAAAAAATGTGAATAGGTATTGAAAAACCATTGCGTTTCATGTATTCTTAAAGTTACCACACAGCAAGAATGCATTAAGGAGAAACGCAATGGCTCTATCAATAAGTATACTAAAAAACATCCTTGATTTCAAGTGTATGCATATAGAAAGTTTTGAAATCGCAGAAATGGCGATGCAAAAATTTAAAGAAACATATATTCAACCAACAGTGGTAATCCATGCACGACCATTTAAAAAAAAGCAGTGTCTGTGTCCAGTATGTCATAAAAAATGTGTTCGAAACGGATACAAGCAGGAAAAAGAAAGCTATTGGAGAGGGCCAAATCTAAACGGTATGCCGGTATACATATTCTATCAGCCACAGCGAATACTTTGTCCCGAACACGGCGCACTTAACGAGTATATTCCATGGGCAGATGGAGCAAGTCGATTCACACGAGCATTCAATAATGAAATAGCATGGCTTACCTGTCAGATGTCAAAAACCGCAATATGTGAATTTGAGAACATCAACTGGCGAACTGTAGGAAACTGTCTAAAAGCTGCTCACACAAGACTTGAACCAGACGTAACAGCACGAATTCATGATAACGTGCGAAGAATATGTGTCGATGAAACCAGCAGTCAGAAAGGTCACAAGTACATTACTGTTGTGTACGATATGGATAAGAATAAAGTAATCTGGCTTCATAAAGGCCACGGATTAGAGGTGTTCAAAGAATTTTGTGAAGAGCTGACTGAGGCGGAAAGAAAACAAATAGAAATTGTAGCCGGAGACGGTGCCAGCTGGATAGACAGCTGTACCAGAGAATACTTTCCTAATGCAGTGAGATGTGTTGATTTCTTTCATGTTGTTCAGTGGGCTAACAATGCACTTGACGAGGTACGCAGCAGTACAGTCAGAAAAGCTAATCGCGAATATAACAAGACGAAGAATGAATATCAGCTTGCTGAAGCCGAAGCAGCTAAGGCAGCATTGGCAGCTGAGGAAGCGTATAAAGCAGCAACCGCCGAACTTCTTACCATGCCTCGTCGCGGAAGGAGGAGTAAAAGGCATAAGGAACTGCTGGAATTTGTGCTTGCATATGCAACGATGGAACATCAGAACAACACTCAGCAGAAGAATCCTGTAGGAAGACCTAAAAAAGAGCAGTTTACTCCTGAACATGAAGAAATGCTTAACAAGCTTCAAAAAAAAATAAAAGATTTAAAGGATTCAAAACATGCCCTTGGTCATGACCCTAATAAATGTACTGAATCGCAGACAGAGAAACTTCGGCTGATTGAAAATTCATTTCCGGATCTTTATCGTTCTTATCAAATCAAAGAATCTCTGCGTCTGATTCTTCATATAAAGGATTATGAACTTGCAGAAAATGAACTTGACAAGTGGATTGAGGAAAACAAGTCATCAGAGTTTGCACCGATTGCAAAGCTTGCTGAGAAAATTGAAAGGCACAGAACCAATATAC
>JBGUVZ010000609.1:0-5260 GCA_045220685.1 Oscillospiraceae bacterium
ACTGGGCGAATCCCTGTATTCTCCCCGCCTTGCAGATCAATCAGTGTTTTCTTAAATTTTAGTACGAAACCTGAAAAAAGTCAACCTGAGATTTTATTTGCGTATATTCGCAATAAATGATATACTTATACAGAAAAAATATTGTAACCTTTTCTTTCATATGCCGTGTATATATACAGAAGAGCTCTTTAAAACCAAAAAGAAAGGAAGATCAGATGGAAGACAGCGAGATACTGGAACTTTACCGTCAGCGTTCGGAAGATGCCATTGCCCGGACGGATAAGAAATACGGGCGGTATCTTTACTCTATAGCATTTGGCATTCTTCGCGACAACGGCGAGACCGAGGAGTGCGTGAATGAATCATATTTCAAGACGTGGAATGTTATCCCACCGCAGTTTCCGAAGAATCTTGCAACATTTATCGGCAAGATTGTGAGGCATACGGCATTCGATATCTTTCGTGCCAAATACACGCAGAAACGCGGGAGCGGTGAAGTGAATCTTGTTCTCTCCGAACTGGAGGAATGCATCGGAAACAACGATGTGGAAGAAGAACTTGACTGTAAGGAAACGCTGAAGGCGATAACGGAATTTCTTGATAACAGCGATGTGCAGAAGAGAAGAATGTTTATATTAAGATACTGGTACGTCATGCCCGTAAAAGAGATAGCAGAAAAATTCGGCATGACTGAAAGCAGCGTGAAGGTGACACTTCACCGCATGCGTGACGGACTAAAAAAAGAACTTATGAAGAACGGACTTATATAGGAACATGTTGCTCCGTCTGATATAAGCGTAGTGAAGGCGAATTGTTTTTGCATTCACTGTAACGGATCTGTTATATCAGATCAGGTGGAAAATGCAGAGCGGAGTCTACTGAAAGGAAAGGTACAAATGAAAAAGAATGAACAGCTTTTTGATATAATGGGCGATATTCCTGAGGAATATGTCGAAGACGCCATGAATGACAATGCGGTAACGGAAAAAAGAATAAGCGTAAAACGAGTGGCAGGGACGATAGCAGCCTGCGCAGCAGCATTTGCCGCCGTGGCTGCAGTTCCGATACTGATGATGTATGTAAACGGAAAAGCAGGAAACGGAAATGATCAGCTGCCGGTTACTTCGGATACAGTGGCTGAAACAACGGAGATCGGTACTGAGGATAGTTCGAGTGATAATACAGAAAATCAGGATGAAGCAAATGAAAATCAGCAAAACGGTCAGCTGTCATTCGGTACAGGTCCGGAAAGACCGGAGAATTATACACCTGACAGGAAGTATTCGTGCTGTCTTCTGGATGATTACACTTTATCGAATGAAAAAGAGGACGATCTTTCGATTGACAGGAATGAATTTATGTCTTACTATTTGAAGACTATACTGGTTGATGAGAGTTATGCAGATGAGATCGTTTCTGATTATAAAAGCGAGACTGAAAAATATATTGAATCACTTGGATTAAATAAAGATGATTACTATTTGAATTTTGGTATTAATCGTCCGAATTACGGAGCCTGTATGAACGGGTATATTGAGATTGATGCCTATATAAGAATAGTTGAAAGTAACGAGGATAAAACTATCAGCTTTGTGTATGATCTTGTCGAAGAAAAGAAGCTTAGTAATAATTCAGATCTGTTTTATTATGGCGAGGATTATATAAATCAAATAATGACTGCTATTCATGGTGAAAATTATGATCATATGTTTTCAACTCCAGAAAGAATAACGATGACTGGTATGATAATGTCTAAGGAGAACGGAGCCACCTCTGACGTATATGGTGTTCCTGAGTGGATGTATGATATTTCAGTAACAGGTCGTTATCGTAATCTGTCTGGTGTAATAAAGGATGAGTATATTCATGAAGACGAGTATGAGGAGTGGTACAATTCTTATATTGATATTCCCTTGGATGATTATAATATTCAGACGCAATTTAAGAATTCCAGATTCCATTCTGAATCCGAAATCAACGAGAACAAAAATATAAGAACTGAGCGCTGTGCTAAAGTGTTCGATTATTTAAAGAACAATCATTATCTTGATGGATATACGGATAAACGGCTTAATATGTGGTTTGGTTCTGACGATTCTGATGTCAGCGTTTACGAAAATAATGAATGTCTGATAAAATTAAGATATGATACAGAAAAAGAAGAAGCGTTACCTGAAAAAGCTCAGTTCGAGTAGCGTTTCATGTGTTTAATGACTAGCAAAAACAATAAACAGCCACCGTACTGCACAATCAGAAATGCAGTACGGTGGCTGTTGTGTATTTACTGTTTAGGAGTTAGTAGTATTTCAATTTCATAACAAACAAAGTCTTCGGATCAGCAAGTCTAATTAAATATCCGCCTTTTTCCCTCTTGTGAGTGAAGAGCGAAGCATCAGTAATGCGTAGATCAGAAATGCGATAAGGAATGCAATGAAGCAGTCCGATAAAATATCTGTTACGCAGTCTGAATACGAAGGGGGATAGCCCATTCGCGGGTCCGGATAAAGGGCGAATTCAAGTTCTCGGATAGAAGTGTTTTCCCAGAGAATATTCGGTGACGGATAACCGTATGTCGGACCGTTTGTCAGGTAGAAATAGTAGATAAGTGCGGCTGATGCGACCGATGCCACAAATGCTGCCGGTGTGTTTACACACTGTTTAACTGCAGCAAATATAAATGCTGCCGAGTAGACCATAAGGATAAGGTAAAGACTTATGCATATGTCGAAGAAGATCACCCTCGGATCAGATGCGGCCTTTTCTCTTACGGCATCTGAGATATTCACCAGAGCCTGTGTGTCGAGAGTGTATCCGAAGATTC
The DNA here is from genome assembly GCA_045220685.1 of Oscillospiraceae bacterium. GTDB lineage: Bacteria > Bacillota > Clostridia > Oscillospirales > Ruminococcaceae > HUN007. Next base: position 2,822 of record JBGUVZ010000609.1, read on the forward strand.
CGTATATTCCGTTTGTGATAAGGCATGCAGCTTTCATCATCAGTATTGACACCGCGCTGAAAGCAAGTGCGATAACACCTGTTCCGAGAACGATGTTCACCCTCGATGTTCCGCCGTTTACTGTCACCGGAATGAGCTTTGCAAGAACATATGCAAAAGCTATACCGGCAAAGAGAGTGCCGACATTCTCATAATAGTTGAGCACACGGTAATGTTCCGCAGAAGCAGGAGAAGTTTCAACAAATGGTGTTCCGACGTATGGAAAAGCGGGGATCAGTATCATGTGTATGATGAAAAGAGCAATAATTCCGATTCCGAACCATTTTACGTATGTGCGCAGACCTTCACGTCCGCATAGAGCATATTTAATATATTCACGCATAGCTGCCACCTCCGGTAAGAGAAATAATAAGCTGTTGTAATGAAGGGCGGGAAACAGTGAGCGTTTCCGGTACATTTTCAGGTTCTCCCTTTATGCACATGCTGACAAGGGTTCCGGTCGTGTTTTTACTGAGCACATCCCTGCCTTCGGCATATCCGTTTACGTCATCTGCACTGCCTTCAATGAGATAAGCACTGTTTTTAAGTTCTTCACATTCTTCATCCGCAACTATCTTTCCGTCCTTTAATACGAAACAGTGTTCAAGAATTCCGGCACATTCGTCGATGAGATGTGTTGCGATTATGAATGCTGATTCGGTATCGGAAAAGCGTTCGAGCAGAACACGGTAAAAGAGTTCGCGGTGATTTGCATCGACACCGAGAGTAGGTTCATCGAGAAAGATGAAATCGGCTCCGCTTGCCAGTGCGAGAATTACCTTTGCCAGAGTACCCGAACCCGTAGAAAGCTGTGAAAGCTTTTTCTTCGGATCTATGGCAAATGAAGTGCAGAGCTTTTCGGCATATGCCTTGTCTGCATTTTTAAAGAAGAAACCGAGAGAATTGATAGCGTCGCAGATACGCATGCTTCCCGGAAGAAGATGATCCGCACCCATCAGATACACATTTCTTAGTGCATCACGGCTTTCGTGTAAAGATTCGCCGTCCAGTGATACGGTTCCGGCAGATGGGAATTCACGGTCAGCGATAATATTGAAAAGCGTCGTTTTTCCGGCGCCGTTGTTTCCGAGAAGCCCGTAGATATGTCCCTTCTCGATAGTCAGTGACACACCGTCAAGAGCTTTTGTAGTTTTATAGCTTTTCGAAACCGACTGAATATTTATCTTGCTCATCTTTTACCATCTCCTTTCAGCATATCGATTATGTCCTGCTTTTCAAGCCCCAGACGCTGTGCCTCCGCAAGAAGCGGAGCTATGTAGTCATCGTAGAACCTGACTTTACGGTCGTCAAGGACATTTTCGTTCGCGTTCTCAGCAACATACATTCCCATTCCTCGTTTCTTGTACACCAGTCCCTTGTCAACCAGGATCGCTACACCTTTACGTATCGTAGCCGGATTGATCTTCAGACTGACTGACAGTTCGGTCGTGCTCGGTATCTGTTCATCTGTTTTGAGCTGACCTGTGACTATCTTGTTTTCGAGCCATTCCGCTATCTGTATATATATCGGCTCGGAATCGTTGAAATCAGGATAACTGCCCCCCATAGTAATCACTCCTTTTCGTTTTTTCCTTTCAATATTCCAGTAAGAAGTAACTTGCCGGAGATCTCTTTGGTTAATCGGTTAGTTGCTTCTGTAACTAACTATATCAGATAAATATCAACACGTCAAGGAGTGTATGACGATTTTATAGAGTCTTACAAATGAGCGTATGATATTTTGTGAATGATATACAAGGCGATAGTTGATTTTTTGTCCTGAATTATTATGTGATGTCTGACTGTGAAGATTGACTTAAACGATAATTAAGAGTATAATGTTTATATAAAAACGTGTTTTTAAATAACGTTTATTATTATGATTCGGATAAAATTAATAAAGGGGATGTTGCAGGATGCAGACAATTGAAGATTTTTCATTTGAACAGGCGCTGGAGTATATTAAGGACAGCATAAGTGCTTTGGTTATCGCCGATGAAAACGAGAATAAATATCGTTCACTGGTACGCAGAGGCATTTTTCAGAAAGAACTGAAAGACAGCGGCGAATATGCAGATCTGGTACGTACTCTCTGGTTCCATCACCATGAAGACGGACACGGAATAACTGAAAAATACGATATGTTCATTCCGAACATGGGGAAATTCACCGGCAAGTACAGCAAGATGGTAAAGATGCTGGTCGATGAGATTCCTTATTATGTTCAGATGACAGTTTTCCCGCTTGAAGACAGCGGCCGATATATATTCCTTCTGGAAGAGCTTGACCAGAATGTGAAATGCGATGAAGACGAAACTGACGACAAGTTAAATTCGATTCAGGATAAAATTATTGTATTCACAATGACTTTCGATCTTGCCAACGATACAACAAGTGGTA
>JBGUVZ010000610.1:0-2970 GCA_045220685.1 Oscillospiraceae bacterium
AACTTTATTTTAGGACTTACAAACGGTGTCTTGGTGATCACTGAATTTCCGTCCGGCTGATTGCCGAGGATGAACCTAACGTTAAAATCAACTGAGCCGGTCTTTTCAAAGCCAAGGTATTCATAAAAGATCTCACCGTCGTTCACTGAAAACTGAGTCTGCCTTACTGTCTCACTTTTCTCTCCCGACTTTAAAAGATCCTTTAAGTCAGGAACTGTGCGGGGATATACAAGTTCTCTCCTGCCGGAAAGGCTTTCCTCTGAAACATCCTCAAACTTAAGAAGACTTCCGCAGTCGGGACATTTCGCATCACGAATTTTCTTAGTATACGGCCTTCCGGAACATTTTTCGCAGTAGTAGACTTCCATCAGAGAGTCACCTCCATAAGCGCTTCATAGGAAACCAGTCTTGATGAACTGTCATCAGAAAGCTTTATTACCGGAGTGATATCGGCAAGCTTTCTGTCCCCCTCTTCTGAACGCAGGAAGATATATTCAGTAAAATCAGGCAGCTTTTCACCCTTGATAATCTGCATGAAACTGCGCTTCTGGTTCTGCGGCGGAGCATATTCCAGTTTAAGCTTTTTACCTGTAAACTCCGCATCAGATTCGCTTCCGTACGGAACAGCTTTCCTGCGTGACTTTTCATCTGTGCCGTTGCGTGAAAGATAATCACACACCGAATGATACATGTTAAAGATCTCTTCAAGCTTTATCTCACTGCCTGCCTCACGTTCATAGCTTTCATAGGCAATGTTTCCGGTGCTTAACACACTGTCAGGGCGACAGACTACCACACGGTACTTAAGTCTTCCCTCACTGGTCTTTGTTATTCCTGCATAGGTCATAAGCGACCCGAAGTCAGCTTTTCCTTCCTCCTCAGGAGGATCTTCAGGTACCTCGGTACATTCATCCGAAGCAAAAAATACATTTATCTTCACTTCATCTTCAGAAGATGAATAGTCATAAAGGCTCTTTTCTTTGTCACCGTAAGCAAATGAGAATATACTCTTCGTTCCGTTCAGAGCTTTCTTTAACGCCTTAAACTGCTGGTTATCAGGAAAAACATATTTTCCGGCTACTACATCGGCTATAAGTGTCTCTGGCTGAGGCTTTGACTCGCTTCCGTTTTTCTCGTTATACTGATCATAATATGTTTTTTCTGCCTCTGAAAGCATAGCTATGGCATCGGGCAGTATCTTACGAAAGCTTTCGGCATCACTGTTTCTTACCACAAAGCCTTCAGTAGAGCTTATCGGTCTTCCGAATTCATCTTCTCCGCATATATGACAGAAACGGCAAAGCATACTTATCCTGCGGCCGTAAATAAACATGAAGCTGTTAGCTGTATCTTTTAGAATCTGCACTTTATCTTCCGGCAGGATGTCACGTATCTTCATGATAAAGCTTACCGTTTTTCTGTACTCGCGGTACTCCTCAGTATCTTTTCCAAGCCACTCCGGTATATACATGTCGAAGTAGTCGTAAGTTCTTGTTCTTCCGTATAAAAATACATCAGCAGTCATTTTTCTCACCCCTTATCCGGAAACTGCGCTTATTCCGCCGCTTTCAGGTCTTACTTCACAGACAAGGCTGTCTGAAACGCGAAGACTGTTGTACGGTATTCGTATGAACCGCAGCACCAGATCAGTCTCTTCGAGCTGCGTTTTAAGAATTTTCATTTTATTGCGATACTCGCGGGACATCTTCGTTAGCATCGAAGCATTTTCCATGTCACTTATCCTCAGGTGAAGCGCAGTAACTTCCTCGCTCACCGTCCTGTAAATACTGTAGAAAAGCACGCTGTCTATTCCGTAAGGAACGATCTCGGCGTCCGGTGTGATACGGTTCGTCACCGGATCCACGCAGTTTCTTCCTACAGCAGATGTACGGATAATACCGTAAGTCCAGCCGTTTCTTTCAATGATCCTTATAGTTGTCTCAAACGCATGCCTTATTCTGTCGGCAAGCAGTTCGCTGTCACCTGTGACATCCGGCGCATCGTCCTTGGTAAGCACGAAAAGCACGGTCATCTTCTTGTTCATAAACTGATTGGTATTGAAGAAGGTGTTTATGTCGTCACTTCCGAGAGCCGCACTGATCTCGCCTGCTGTTTCCGCAGCTGAAAGTCTTATGGCATCGGCAAAAATGAGAAGGACATTACTTGCAAGAAGCTCGTTTCTGACGTCCTTTACCTCATCCCCGGATTTCTCATTTACAAGGTTTTCAACAAAACCGCCCTTGTAGTCAATAAAGCTTACTCCGCAAAGCGGTTCCGACGTGCTGTAAGTATCGTCGAAAAGATTAAGCATATATTTTTTCGTATTCTCGGTGCTGACCGAAGTAAAATTCCTGTTGTTTCTTATGGAATATCTTCTTACGTCACCGATACTTGTCTCGGACATGTTCTCCGCCATAAACGGAAGAATCTTAAAAAGATGGCTTCTGTCATCGTTGCGGCTGTCCTTTACCTCTATGTTCCCTGAAATGAATGTATCGCATATACCCGACAGAAACGCAGTCTTGCCGGATCCGCTGACACCTATCATTGAAATTTTTATATCCTGCATACATCCTCAGCCTCAAATCTGTATTTTACCTCCGGTGGTACGTCCTTCATGTTACGTATTCTCGGATATCGCTTCTTTCTCATTTCCGTTATCATCTTCTGAACTGCACGGGCATTGCCTGTCTTGTCAGTCCTCGTCCTGTACACTTCCTCCATCTGTTTTCTTACAAGCTCAAGTGCCTCATCAGAACAGGTGTCCTTTGAATCCCTGCACATTTTAAGGAAGATCTCTGTAAGCTGTTCAGGAGTGTAGTCCTTAAAATCATAGCGTGTGCATCGTGAAAGGATACCGGCATTCGCCGATATAAAATCCTCATACTCGCTTGCATATACTATGAAAACAACGTTAAAATTCTTACGTTCATCCACCATGCGGTTCATCATGGAATTAAGTGCCGCATG
>JBGUVZ010000611.1:0-4035 GCA_045220685.1 Oscillospiraceae bacterium
CCAGCTTATCTGTTCCTTTTCCCATACAACGCTGTAGATATGGAAACCGTCGTCGTAAGTCTTTCCGTCCTCAAATACATACTGGTCTCCGGAATATCTGTTTGCCGGCCATGAGCCGCCGTAGTGGATCGTTCCGTAGATGGTGTTGTTAAGTCTTCCCTTAGCCTCCATGACATCTATCTCGCCTGATGCTGCCCAGGTGCCGTATTCTTCGTTTTCCGGAAGCAGCCAGAGTGCCGGCCAGATGCCTGTACCCGAAGGAACTTTCGCACAGAAATCTATTCTGCCGTACTTGAATGCAAATGTGTCTTTTGAAACGAGCTTTGCCGATGAATACGGTGCGACTCTGTCCGGATCTTCCGGGAATGATTTAGGTTCGTTCAGAAGCTTGAGTGTCAGCTTTCCGTCAGATACATACGAATTCTGCGGAGAATCGCTGTAGTATTCAAGTTCAGCATTTCCCCATCCCCATGTTCCGGGATCTTCATTCAGGAAATAACCCGTCTGATGAGTCCAGTTGCGGCCTTCTATCTCATTTCCGGAAAACTCATCGTTCCAGACAAGATTCCAGCCGTCGATCTCCGGATTCTCTTCTGTTCCGAAAACCAGCTTTTCACTTTTCGAAGGATCCGGACGCGGCGCGACCTTATCAGCTGTTATCGTGTAGTCAAGATAAACTGACGGATCTGATGCTGACTGAAGTCTTACATAGGTCTCTTTCTTAACGTGGAACCAGAATCCGCCCGGTCCGTCCCAGAAATGTCCGAAGTTCTGGTCATATATCCAGCCGCTGTCGGCGTTATTGTCGATGCTAACCCATTCGGCATCCTTATCAGTCTTTGCAAACAAACGAATATCGGCAGCCACCTGCTCGTACTTTATAGATTCATCGCCGTTGAACACCGGAAAAGTAAACCCGGACCCGCCTGTTTCATTAGCTTCCACCACCGGTCCCTGAGTCGGCTGCATGGATTTAACAGTAAGCGTCTCCGCCTCCGCATAAGCGTACTCTGTTACAAACGAAGAATAACAAGGTGTTCCCGCAAACAGCAAAGCACCTGAAAGTACGCATGCAAATGCTGATTTTCTTTTATTTATATTCATATATTTTACCCTCCCCGGACTATTGATCTGTAATCAATAGTATACTATATTCTGCAGGTTTTATCAACACCTGACAGATCAAATCCCGAACAAATATATATCAAAATCCGCACAAAAATGAAACAAAGTACTTTAAACACGCCTTGATTAAAAGTCTATAAAATGATATAATGTTTAAAGATGCGGTTACCGCAAATCTGAATTACCCAAGGAGAATTTACAATGACTATTACAAATGATATCAGATACATCGGCGTGAATGACCACGAGACTGATCTTTTCGAAAGCCAGTACATCATTCCTGAAGGAATGGCTTACAACTCTTATGTTATTTTCGATGAAAAGATCGCTGTTATGGATTCAGTTGAAGCTAAGTTCGGTGACGAATGGCTTGATAATCTTAAGAAGGCACTTGACGGAAAGACTCCTGACTATCTTATAGTTCAGCACATGGAGCCTGACCACTCAGCAAATATTTTAAGCTTTGTAAAGGCTTATCCTTCTGCAAAGATCGTAGGCAACATCCAGACTTTCAATATGATGGGACAGTTCTTTGAGACTCTTCCTGAATTTGAAAAGGTAACTGTAAAGGACGGCGATACACTTTCACTCGGCAAACACGAACTTAAGTTCATCTTTGCTCCGATGGTACACTGGCCGGAAGTTATGCTTACATACGACAGCACAGACAAGGTGCTTTTCTCTGCTGACGCATTCGGAAAATTCGGTGCGCTTGACGCTGAAGAGGATGAATGGGACTGCGAAGCACGCCGCTACTACTTCGGTATCGTAGGCAAATACGGCATGCAGGTTCAGAAGCTTCTTAAGGCTGCTGCAACACTCGACATCCAGATCATCTGCCCGCTCCACGGACCGGTGCTTACAGAAAACATCGCTTACTACATTAACAAGTACGACACATGGTCATCCTACAAGCCGGAAGACAAGGGCGTATTCATCGCATATGCTTCTATCCACGGAAACACAAAGAAGGCTGCTGAACTTCTCGCTGAAAAGCTTAAGGAAAAGGGATGCGAAAAGGTTGCCATTTCCGATCTTTCAAGAGAAGACTGGGCTGAATGCGTTGAAGATGCATTCCGTTACGACCGTCTTGTACTTGCTGCTGCATCATACAACGGCGACGTATTCCCGTGCATGAGAGCATTCATCACACATCTTACCGAACGCGGATACCAGAACCGTACAGTTGCATTCATGGAAAACGGCAGCTGGGCACCGACAGCAAAGAGAACCATGGTCGCACTGCTTGAAAAGAGTAAGAACATTACTTACTGCGAAAACAGCGTAACTATAAAGTCATCTCTTAACGCTGATTCAAAAGCTGCACTCGAAGCGCTTGCAGATGAGCTCTGTAAGAAATAATTTAAACTCAGAATTTTATTAACACAACCGGATGTCATTTCGAAATGGCATCCGGATTTTTTTCTTTAAATATTTAAAGACTTTTTAAACTTTGAAATGATATTATAATAATGCAAAAGAAAAAGGATGCTAAAAAATGCTTCCACAAAAACAAAGGAGACAACAAATCATGTTTTTCAAAATGCTGAAAAATGATCTGAAAATGAAAAAAGGTCTTAATCTGATCCTGTTCATTTTCATTGTTACCGCATCGATACTGATGTACGTCAGCGCCTCGCAGCTGTATATTCAGCTTACCGGTGAGGAACGCACTGCGAAAAGCTGCAATTCCTCCGACCTGATTCTGCTGTTTGAAAACACCGCGGAAAGACATGAGGAAAAACTTCAGATCATTTCGCAGAGCCTCACTGAAAACGAGTTTTTCGGTGATTTCAGTCACAGTGAAGGCGTAATGGGAGAACCAATGCAGTTTGACTTTGAAAAGATTGACGAAGACGACAAGGAAAGCTTTTTCGAGAAAATGCAGCTGATCACCACTCTGCCGAGGGAATACAATCTTGTCTATGACACGGACGACAATCCCATCTGCGTGAAAAACGGAACCATATGGATCTCGCACAAAATGCGTGATGTCACCGGATCAAAGATCGGCGACCATATGAAGATAATCACACCGATGGGGCGTGTATATGAATTCGAGATAGCCGGATTCTACAAGGAGCCGACCGCTATCTATCTTTTCAAATACTTCATTTCCGATGACGACTACAAGGTCATATCGGCTGATTTTCCGGTAAAGACAGATATATTCTCCATTTTAACTCCGGAAGTAAACGGCGACGCTGTTGATGTATTCCGCTCCGATCTTCGTAATGAACACGACATAAGACTGACCGAAGGCTGGTGGAACAGACATACCATGTCCGATGACTTTGTGGTAATATTTATAATCACATTCTCAATGATACTTATGAGTATTTTCATGGTGATCATCATACTTATGACCATACGTTTCACCATGATATCCGCTCTCCGCGATGAGGAAAAGGAGATCGGCATGATGCGTGCCATGGGTATCAATTCACTGCAATTCCGCTGGCTGTTTGCTGCAAAATACATCGCATTCGCCGTGGCTGGAGGAATTATCGGAATAATCGCCGGAATACCAGTATCCAACAAACTCATGCACCTTTTTGCAGGTGGTGTCACCTGGCCTCCTCTTCATGAACTCGTACTGATTGGAGCCGCATCTGCTTTACTTATGGCTTTATCGATAATACTGTTCTGTCTGCTTGTGATGAAACGCATAAACAAAATATCCGTAATAGATGCCATACACGGCGAAAACCGGGGCGAACGTTTCGGGAAGGCATCCGCCCTGCTGCTTCATAAGCGTACAAAGATGCCGGTGCCGGTATATCTCGGACTTTCCGATATTCTGACACGCATAAAGCGTTACATCTTCCTTATCATCGCATACACCCTGGGCGGAATGATGATTCTCCTTCCGGGATATCTCTACCACTCGGTAGTAAACCCTGATTTCAT
>JBGUVZ010000612.1:0-3254 GCA_045220685.1 Oscillospiraceae bacterium
GAAAAGTTGAGACTGAAAAGGAAAAGGCAGCTCAGGCAGTAGAGAAAATCGTTATGCAGGAAGAACTGCAGAATACTGCTGAAAATACAACTGTCTATTCTTACTTATGGTTTAAAACGCTTCTTGAAATGGAGATGCTTAATTCAGACTCCGGAAGCAGTTCGAGCAGAGAGGTATCAATTTCATTTGCCAGAGTAGAACTGGAAGCAGGAACAAAGAGAACGCTTATTCTTAAACATCCTAATAGATACATACCTCAGTTTATTGAAGACTTGTCTGATTTTCCGGTAGTGCTTCACAGTGGCGATACTCAGACACGTCTGATAGCTGAAGTGGCAAATGTAAAATCTTATACACTCAGAATAAAACTGAAATCTGATTTAAATTTAACAGAAGCAGATCTTTTAAAAGTCAGTGAAGCAAAGATCGATGTAAAGAGCCCGGCATTCTTGATGGAAAGTCTGATGTTATGTTTCAACGGGCTTGGATTTGCTGCTGATTATAACATGCAGGAACATCTGAGTGAGGATATAGAATTTGTTTTCGGACCTCCTGGTACAGGTAAAACAACTTATCTTGCATCAGAAGTAATTATTCCATTGATGAAACAGGAAAGCAGCTGTAAAGTGCTTGTTCTTACACCAACTAATAAGGCTGCAGATGTTCTTGTTCAAAGAGTAATGACCACAATGAAATATGATTATTCATATAAAGACTGGTTATTAAGATTCGGCGGAACATCCGATGAACAGATAGAGCAGAGCGGGGTCTATAAAGAACGTTCATATGACATAAGAAAAGCATATAAGAATGTTACTGTAACTACAATAGCCAGATTCCCTTATGATTTCTATTCACCACAGGGAATGCAGCTGTATCTGAGATATATCAAGTGGGATTATATCATAATTGATGAAGCTTCAATGATTCCGATAGTGAACATAATTTATCCGCTTTACAAACAGAATCCTGAAAAGTTTATCATAGCCGGTGATCCGTTCCAGATCGAGCCTATCACTTCAGTTGAACTCTGGAAAGATCAGAATATTTATAAGATGGTAAAACTGAATTCGTTCAGCAATCCGACTACTGTACCGCATAATTATAAAGTTGTTTCACTTCAGACTCAGTATCGAAGTGTTCCTGAAATCGGTACTGTTTTCAGTAGGTTTGCTTATGACGGTATTCTGAAACATGACAGAACATCAGAGTCACTGCGACCGTTAAATATCGGTGATAAGATCTATGTTGAGCCACTCAATATAATCAAGTTTCCAGTAAGCCGTTATGAAAGTATTTATCGTCCAAAGAGACTTAATAACAGCAGTTCTTATCAGATATATTCTGCATTGTTCACTTATGAGTTTACGAATTACATTTCAAAGCTTATTTCGGAAAATAATAAAGGCGAAAGATTCAGAATCGGTGTAATTGCACCGTACCGTGCACAGGCAGATCTTATTGAAAAGCTGGTAGCATCAGAACGATATCCTGCCGGAATAGATATTCAGGTGGGAACTATCCATGGATTTCAGGGCGATGAATGTGACATTATTTTTGTTGTGTTCAATACTCCGTCGTATATTTCAGAAAGCAAAGATATGTTCTTAAACAAGAAAACTATTCTGAATGTTGCGATCAGTCGTGCAAGAGATTATCTGTTTGTTGTTATGCCGGACGATTATACTGACAGAATTGAGAGTCTGAAACAGGTAAACAGAATAGAAAAGTATATTGATGACGTTGGTAAATTTACCGAGTATCATTCCTCTGATCTTGAAACGATGATGTTCGGAAAAAGTAATTATCTTGAAGAGAATTCTTTTACTACTGGACATCAGAGTGTTAATGTTTATGGTCTGCCGGAAAAGAAGTATGAAGTCAGAAGTGAGGATACTGCTGTGGATGTACAGGTACATAAGGCGTATGATAGACGGGAGTAAAGCAACGTGTTCAGATAATTGTATTACACCGTAGGAGAGTTTTAAAATTTGTAATGACAATGAGATCGGAGTTGATAGAATGAAACTTGAAATACTATCTGATGAAGAATTAAAAAATGTTTATGAGCTTGCAAAGCAGAAAACAGAAGAATCTTTTGACTTTGGAAAAAAAGAAATCAAAAGATTGGAAAAGGAAGAAGAACTCAGATATTTAGAGAGGCAGGAAAAATATAAGAATGATTACGAGAAATGGGAACAACAAAAAAAATATGCTTATGAGATGTTTTTAAAACAAGAAGAAACACGAAAACAAATGCATGAAAACACTTATAAAACCAAATTGGGAATGTGGGAATCATCCAAAAAGTTTGCGGAGGCAACTGGAAAAAGTTTTGATGAATCGACACGTCCGATATATCAGGAATTTATTCCGAGACAGTTTTCATATAGCTTTTCACCGCCACGTACTCCGATAAAGGAAACAATTGATAATATTAATCCTGAAAGTTGTGAATGGTTAATACGATCTATTGGTTATAGTTTTCGAAATGATATCCCAAAGGACAAGCTTGAGAAATTGTCTAAAAATAGAATGTTTCAGGGAGAATTATTTTATGATCTTTTCATTAATAAGGTGAGCGAGTTTTTCATCAAAGAGATGAGAAAAGAAAAAGTAATAACAAAAGAAAATGAAAAGAAAATCAGATTTTTAACATTAAGGGAGCATTTTATTAGTATAAGAGAAAAGGAGAATTGCGGTAAAGAAGAATTGAATTCTGATGACCCTAAAGTACGTGGATTATACGGCGAAAAACTTGTTGTTTACGAACTGGAACTAATGAAAGCTAAGAATTACAAAGGGTGTATACTTCACGATCTTTATATTCCAGATTCAAATGGTGACTACAAACAAGTTGATGTGTTATTCATTACAACCAAAGGTGTTTTTGTAATTGAGAGTAAAAATTATTTTGGTGCAGTAACAGGAAATGAGAAAGAACAGTATTGGAATTTAATAAGTGATGAGGTAGGATGGAGGAGCAGAAAATCACGAAGTAATAAGTTTTATAATCCGATTCTTCAGAACAAAACACATATTGATGCATTGATATATCATCTGAAAGATATACCGTGTTATTCCTGCGTAGTTTTTTCAGAGTGTTGTAATCTGGATCAAGTACATGTTACATCAAAGACAGGGTATGTTTTTAACAGATATGCGATGCTGAATGTTGTATCCAGAATTTTTAATTCAGCGCCGGATGTAATTGATGAAAGAATGATTCAGTATATCGCAAATTATCTGAAAAA
>JBGUVZ010000613.1:0-5150 GCA_045220685.1 Oscillospiraceae bacterium
CACAGCACCTTCTACGCAAAGAACGCAGGCTATGCCACGTTCTGCAAGCGGTGCGGTATTGTCGATCAGATTCATGGTGGCAACAACATCAAGCTCCGAAACGGAATATTTCAGCCATTCTTCAATCTCACCGCGCAGAGCGGTACGGCTCGTCATAACAAGCGGAAGCTCCCGCAGCTGTTTACTTGTGATGGCTTTTTCAGATGCAAGAGGGTGATTCGCAGGAAAAAGAACACCCCATACTTCTTTTGTCGGCAGACGCAGATAATCGAACTTTTCTATATCTATCGGTTCTAACAGAAAACCAAAATCAAGCAGACCATGTTCAAGCATTTCTTTTATTCGGTCGGCAGTACCGGTGATGATCTCAAAGCTCACAAGCGGATAGCGTTCACGGAAATGTTCTATCAGCTCAGGAAGAACACTTGCTGCCTTTAATCCGCCGCTTCCGACAGATATAACCCCGCTTATTTCTTCCTGTTCACGGAATTCACTGTCTATCTTGTTCATCAGCGACACGACTTCTTCCGCTCGTCTTCGGAGCATTACGCCTGAATCTGTAAGCGTAAGCCTCTTGCCCCTGATAAAAAGAGTGGTGTGCAGTTCGTCCTCAAGATCCTTCATCTGACGGCTGAGTGTAGGCTGTGTCACATGAAGCACCTCAGCGGCTCTTGATATGTTCTCCTCACGGACAACGGTGAGGAAATATTCCAGTAATCGCAGTTCCATTGGTTCTCCTCCTTGTAAGCTATATAGGCTAATTATACTATATTTCTGACAATAGGTCAATCGGCAGAAAAAGAGAAAAACAATGATTCCTGCAGCTTTACGCAGGCTGGTTATTATTCATATAGATCATTCTTTCTGCTTCCCGATAGGTGTTGACTTTTTTGTCTGATAGCGATATAATAGACATGCTATATGTGAAGGGGAGCTCATGTTGCTGGGCTGAGAGGGAGTAAACCAGCTCCGACCCTAAAACCTGATGCGGATAATGCCGCCGTAGGAAGTCATACTGAGATTTATTACAGGAGATATCTGACGGATATTTCCTGTTTTTTTATGTCGTTCATTATCCGCTGTCTATAATGGAGGTATTTATATGCTTGGAACCATGCTCGAAAATGTCAGAAAAAATTGTCCTCTGATACATAATATCACTAATTACGTGACTGTCAATGACTGTGCAAATATTATACTTGCCTGCGGGGCATCACCAATCATGGCAGATGATGAAGCTGAAGCAGCCGAGATAACGGCAATCTGCGGAGGACTGAATATCAACATCGGAACACTCAACCACAATACCATCCCCTCAATGTTTCTTGCGGGCAGGATGGCAAATGAACTCGGACATCCGATACTTCTCGATCCTGTCGGTGCAGGTGCTTCAAAGCTCAGGACGGAAACTGCATACAAGCTTCTCGATAAATTGAAATTCACCTGTATACGCGGAAATATTTCCGAGATCAAAACTCTCGCTGCCGTTGGTGGTTCGACTAAAGGCGTTGACGCTGATGCAGCTGATAAAGTCACTGAAGAAAACCTTGACACCGTGATCGCTTTCACAAAGGAATTCTCCGGAAAGACCGGAGCTGTCATTGCGATAACAGGTGCTGTTGATATAGTTGCAGATGCGGAAAAAGCTTATATAATTCGAAACGGACATCCGATGATGTCTTCGATAACGGGTACGGGCTGTCAGCTTTCAGCGATGACAACTGCATTTATCACTGCAAACCCGGAACATCCGCTTGAAGCTGTTGCTGCTGCAGTTTGTGCTATGGGCTATGCAGGCGAAGTTGCTCATGAGAGATTATCTGATAAAGACGGCAACTCAACATACAGAAACTACATCATCGATGCTGTATATAACATGATTCCGGAGGAGCTTGAGAAAGGAGCAAAATATGAAGTGCGATAAGAGTATGATGCTGCTTTACGCAGTTACAGACAGAGCATGGCTCAGAGGAATGACTTTGTATGAACAGGTCGAGTGTGCCCTTAAGGGCGGCGTGACCTGTGTACAGCTTCGTGAAAAGGAACTTTCCGACGAGGATTTCCTTGCCGAGGCTTTAGAAATAGCAGCTCTTTGTAAAAAATACGGAGTTCCGTTTTTTATAAATGATAATGTGGAGGTAGCTGTAAAATGCAAAGCGGATGGAATTCATGTAGGACAGGAAGATATGGCTGCCGCTAAAGTCCGTGACCGCGTAGGTCCCGATATGATGATAGGTGTATCTGTTCATAACGTGAAGGAGGCGCTTGATGCTGTTGCTGCAGGTGCGGATTGTCTTGGTGTCGGAGCTGTGTTCTCGACATCGACGAAGGCAGATGCTGATGTCCTGCCAATGGACACACTGCGCGATATTTGTGCTGCGGTAGATATTCCTGTTGTAGCCATCGGAGGTATAGGTAAGGGGAATATCGGTAAACTTAAAGGCACAGGTGTTGACGGCGTTGCTCTTGTAAGTGCGATATTTTCCGCTGAAGACATAGAGAACGAATGCCGTGAGCTGAAAGAATTATGTGAGGAAAATTTCTGAAAGGAAATCTGATAATAAATGAAAAAGCCGGCCCTGGAATGAAATATCCATGACCGGCTGTTTTCAGTATGTTTCTGATGAGCGAAAGCTCATTTATTTATAATGTGTAACTGTTCAGGTATCTAACCCTTAAAAAAATATAATTTCTTAGTTTTCAACATGACGATCGAGTTTTACGCAGAACGTCGTTGAGAATATCTTGTGCATCCAACTCATAGAATGATCTTAATATAAAATAAGTCAGCGGAAGCACCAGCTATAAAACCGGAATTTCCGCTGACAATTTTTATTCAATAATCGTAAGCACCTAATTATATATCGTCCTTGATAAAGTAACTCCAATTAGACTAAACTGGATAATGCTTGCAACGTAATTTTAATTTTTTTCAGATTCAGTTTTGATTTTTTCAAAATCATCAAGTGAGATCCCAGTGCTATTGATAATGATATCATCTGAAACACCACTGGCAAGCAAGTTACGTGCGGTAGTAATACGGTTTTCGTTACGCCCTTCTTCACGTCCTTCTTCTCTTCCTTTTTCTCTTCCTTCCTCAATAAACAGGTTCATGTATTTCTCTTCGTCATATTCTTCAAACAACATATTCTTCACCTCCGCACGGTTTGCAATGATGAATGGTTTAATTATGAAATCATCAGGCATTTCTTCAACTGTTTTATTTACGGCAGTTATGAGATTATTAATGCTT
Source organism: Oscillospiraceae bacterium (assembly GCA_045220685.1). Taxonomy (GTDB): domain Bacteria; phylum Bacillota; class Clostridia; order Oscillospirales; family Ruminococcaceae; genus HUN007. The sequence goes on from JBGUVZ010000613.1 coordinate 3,254, forward strand.
TTATGATTGCATCTTATTCTGTCAATAAGCCACGAATATTCATAAAGCGGCTTACAGGCATCGAGAAGTTCCTTGTTCTTTCCAAAGTTGATATTAAGCATCGTAACTTCAACTTCAATGTCTCCTTTACCTGCATAGGCATCACTAAGATGAAGAAGCTTTGATTCTGGCTGTTCTTCGGTTCCGTTGTAAAAGCAAATGCATCTGGGAGTCGGAATGCTCTGTAAAGTACTGCTGTATTGATTGAATTTTTCTGTTGTTTCTCCGTACTTACTATATAAGGCACCGGCATATTCAAGAAAACGGTATGGCATATTAGGATTGTAGGAACTCTGATGTTCCCAGAGATTCATCTCAAAATGAATGATAAATGAAATGTCGTTTTTCATTTTCATATAGAGTGCATCTTCTATAGTATTGAAATCCAGTTCATTTGGATCTGTGTAGTCTGTACCATTTATTGCGTTATAAAGTGAAAGAGTCCATGGTTTGTTATCGGGTTTTCCAAAAACGAACTTAAACAAGCGATCCTTATGCTGTGAGTTGATAACTTCAGTGTTGGTGTCATTTTCTTCCGGGTTATGCTTTGATAGTTCTATTTCTTCCTGCAGTTTCTGAATCGTAGATTGCATTTTTTCGTATTCTTCAATAGATATCGTTATGCTTTTCATTAAAAATCTCCTGTAAATAAATATATTTGTAAACTGTTTACTAGATATATTTTACCACAGAGAAATGGAAATGTCAAGCAGAAAATATAGAAAAAAATTCTAATTTATTGTGAATTGGAATAAACCTGATTTGTAATGAATTTATTTCTATAAATATTATAACATTTCTAAATTTACTTTACAATAGAATTTTCTTTGATGCTCAGAACAGAAGGTTTTAAATAGTACAGCCAGGTCAGTGACCTGGCTGTGTAAGGATAGTACGCCGAAGGCGTTCCTTTTAGAAGGATGCGCCTTCGGCACAATAGAAACCCCTGCTCGCTTGAGCAGGGTTGGTACTCGAATTTTATCTGCTTATACATTTATGCCCTGAAGCAGCTTCAAAATTATATCTTACGATGCCTTTGTCTATGTTCGCCATCGGGAATTTCTGAGCTGTTATGACTGCGTTATCGCCGTCTATATCAATAAAAAACCTTTGCTGATTTATCGCAGTAGGTGCAAGTTTTGCTGCTATCATACCGTTTTTGAACCATGAAGGCATATCTTCTTTTCTGACGGAGCACAGCTTTTCCATAGGTTTGGATTTTCGCACTGCACCCTGGGTCTCGCCATAGCCTATCGCAATTACGCAGACTATCTTTTCTCCTGATTCGATGTCGGCTCTGCACTTTCCCTTGCTGTATGTACCTGCCACCCAGCAGGTGTTGAGACCGAGCATTTGTGCTTCGAGGACGATCTTCTGTCCATAGTAGCCTGCACGTTCGTCAAGATCAGAAACGGATTTGTTCCCAACTATAGCTATGTAGTTATTTACATTTTTGAACCAGCCGTAGTTATTGAGAAAAGTTTTGAAACACTCGGGATCATTCTGAATAAGCTGAATATTCAGTCCGCTTTCCTTGTTGCACTTGTCAATAACCCTCTGCAGTCTGTTGGCTTCAGCTTTACCGATAGGAATATCCTTGTACTGACGCACACTGTGTCTTGCTTTTATTGCTTCTCTGATGTCCATAGAATCGACCTCCCTGAAATCTGAAATTTGTTAGGTTAATTATATCACACAGCAGTCAAAAGGTCAATCATAATAAATTTCTATCGGAAAGCTTTATATTTTTTGTTACTATTCACGGGCTAGTCAAAATTAAATCTGCTTATTAACTTCAAACGGGTGTCTCAGATTGAGGCACCCGTTTTATGACAGTACGCCGCCAAGGCGTTCCATT
>JBGUVZ010000614.1:0-10027 GCA_045220685.1 Oscillospiraceae bacterium
TATCGATGCCTATCTTAAACTGTACGAAAACGGGAAGGCAGAAGAGGCTCTTCCGCATCTGGTGCTGATCTGTGATGAATTTGCGGAGCTTAAAAAGGAACAGCCTGATTTTATAAGCGAGCTTGTGAGTATCTCCCGTGTGGGACGAAGCCTCGGAATGCACCTTATTCTTGCTACGCAGCGGCCTTCAGGTGTTGTTGACGACGAGATACGAAGCAACTCCGGATTCAGGATCTGTCTGAAAGTCAGGGACAGAGATGACAGCATAAGCCTTATTGATAAGCCGGATGCAGCTGCTATCGAAACCGCTGGCCGCGCTCTTGTCCGCTGCGGAAATGCAGACGGTATGACTTTGGTTCAGACCGGTTATTCAGGTGCACCGTATTCTCCGGAAGGAAAGAAACTTTCTGCTATTATGATCCGGTGCGACGGCACTCCGGTAAATGACCGTGAAGAAGACAGAAATGACAGCGAAATTACGGAACTTGATGTACTTACAGAAAAAATAAGAAGGTACTGCTTAAAAAGCGGAATCGCTCCGGCACGTCAGGTATGGCGCGAGGCACCGGGAACACTTATTCCGTCAGATGATATCGGAAAATACGGAAATATTCAGCTTGACGACGGTCTTGTTTTTGCAGCCGGCGTTACTGATGATCCTGAGAATCAGTCCCTTTATCCGACTGTGTTCGATCTTTACACAACGGGAAATATTCTGGTTTCAGGTGTTGCCGGAAGCGGAAAGACCATGTTCCTTGCTTCCATAATAAGCTTCCTTGCTGAACACTATCCGCCGGAAAGAATAATGATAAGAACTGCCGACTTTACTGCCGGAGTTATATCAGTTTTCGGCAGGCTCAGACATTCCGTATCTTACCTTTCATCGCCTGATGAAAGAGAGTTTACTGATTTTCTCGATGAGGTACGTGATGAGACCGAAAGAAGAAAGAAGAAGTTTTCAGAAGTACATGTTTCTGATTACAGTGAGTATCTGGAGGTGTGTGATGACCTCTGCCTTGAACTCGTGGTGATCGACGGCTACGGTGTTCTCAAGGATCTTTATCCGGCGGCGGAGGAGCAGGCAGCAAGGCTTGCAGGCGAATGTGTCCGTTACGGAATAGTGTTTGTTATAACTGTAAAACAGGCCTCTGACATAAGACTTAAGACCCGTCAGAATTATAGGACGGTCATAACCTTTGAGCAGAACGACAGAGCAGAATACGCTGAACTTCTGGGTGTGCGTCCTGAAGGAAATCTTCCTTTCTGTCCTGGACGCGGTCTTTATCTTTCCGACCGCAGGGTGCTTTCTTTCCAGGGAACAGTCTGCTGTACGGGTAAAGGCAGGGAAAAGTATTCATCGCTTCTTGCTTTCTGTGACAGGGTCAACGCTTTATACGGCGGTAAGAGCGCAGAGAAGGATAGTTTCTGCATAAAGGAAAATGTTTCAAATCATGCCGGATATGCAGGACTTATAAAAAAGTATTCAGAGACTGGAAAAGTCCTTTTCTGGTCAGATGATCTTTCCGGAACGGATAGTGCAAGAACCTTTACAGGACGTGACGGAGCCTATGATCTTCTGCTGGAACTTAAGAATATCTTTTCGGAACGCGTAACAGCACGGAAGATATCCGGAGGTTTTGACGGTGAAGATATTTATGTAATAATAGAAGAACCGGAAAGTTTCTGCAGATGCATTTATGCTGAAGGAAACGAAGATATGGCGCTTATCACTGAAAAATTCCTTAAAGGCGGAAGCGGATTTGGTGTAAGCTTTGTTACGGGTCAGATGTCCGGTACGGAATACGCGGACAGTGAATTTATAAAAGCATTTGAAAAAGGAGGTGCGGTATGCTGAATCTTTACGGATACAACAGTAATGAACGGGACGGAAAGAAGTTTCATAAACGGTGCTGCAGCCAGATAAAAGAGCAGAGCCTCAGCATACTTGACGGCGGATTCTGTTCCGATGAGGAGCAGTTTTCAGCTGCCATTTCCGCAGAAGGCGGATCATCTCTTTTCATGATAAAGAACGACGACAGATTTGATAAGATCAGAAAACGGATCGATGCTGTCGAAGACAACAGCTACACTGTACTGGTGCTTGATTCCTTCGAGGATATGTACGGTATCGTCCGCCCGTCATTCAGACCGTCGGGCATACTTCTTGAAAGCGCAGATGAAGAACGCATTGGTTCGCTGCTCTGCGATATCTACGAGGACTATACAAGATATATCAGATCCATTTCCGTAAACAGTGCTCCTGTTCCGAGCTACCGTTTCAAAATAAGGGGCGAAGACTTCAGCGAAAGCTTTGGCAGCATATATATGATCGAGGTGCAGAGCAAGAGGATAACTTTCCACACTGTATCCCAGTCATATGAGTTTTATGATTCGCTGGAAGCGATAATGAAACAGGCACCGGAATATTTTGTACGTATTCACCGCAGTTATGTCATCAACGTCCGTTTCATAAAATCGATAGACTACCATGAAAGGGTCATTGTGATGAACGACGGAAGCGAGGTCTTCTTCTCGCGTAACTACAGTGCGGACTTAAGAAAGTGTTACGTAAGTAACCTTTACGGAGGAGAATCTTCATGAGTATATCATACAGACTGAAAAAGAAGGAACTTGTTCTTCTGCTTGATCTTTTCGGAGATGCCGGAAGCCTTGAACAGAATTTCGGCGATATTTTCATAAGCCGTGAGGAATATGACGAGACTGCGGAATCACTGCATAATAAGGGATTTGTAAATGCAGGTGATAAGACAATATCACCGGAAAGCGGCATTGCACTTATGATGAAACATATCTATTCCGCACCGCTTGCTCTGGCGGATACAGGCGCCGGAGTCTGGATCTACTGCTCGGCGGATCTTGCCGTTATGCTTAAGATAAATACTGCATTCGGAATGGAATACAGACTGTATGCGGCGGCATCTGAAAAGGAAAGAACAGAACTCGCCGCAGAGTTTGAGTCAGACGATTTAAAGATCATAAGAGGTGCTAAGACTGAACTTGATAAATTTGCCGGACCATTAAAGGAGTTTTGCCATGAGTAGCAGAAGGGTGAATGTCGAAGTGGTTTGCCCGGCAGTGTCGGACAGGTTTGACTTTGTGATCGACACGGGCCTTACCGCAGGCGAAGCAGCCGGAAAGATAGCGTCTGAAATACGGGAAGCTAAGAAGGCGGATATTATACTGAATGGTGACGGCCTGCTTCTCTATGCATCGGGATCAAGAATGCCTCTCGACCCTGATGTGACACTTGAAAAATACGGAGTAACAGACGGCAGCATACTTATGCTGATACAGGAGCAGAAAAAATGACACGCAGAATAAAAGAACTTTCTGAAAGGATAGACGACAGACTCGCGGAGCTCAGGAATATCAGAGATATTCTGTCCGATTACGAGGGAGCGGAAGGATATGATCTGCTTTTGAAAAGCACAGACAGAATGTATTCGAAACTCTCGGAACTTAACGAAGAGATAAAAGCAAAGAACGGAGAAGCGTAAATGGAAAGAATAAAGGTTTCCCCTGAGGCTTTGAAAAATGCCGCAGCCGAGCTTGCAAAGAACAGCAGGGAATGGCTCGCTGAAACTGAAGATATGGAAAATGGCGAGTGTAGGCATTTCCTTGAGGAGTGCGGAAAAATAATAGCCGGATACGCAGAGCTTCTTGAAAAAGCAGGAGACGAGTATGAAGATGCCGGCAGAAAATTTGCTTTAAGTGCAGGAGAAGTATATGACGAAGTACGAAAAATTTGACCGGCTGATACGTGAACTTGAGGTCATAAGCGGCGAGATCAGAAAGAACTGGGATTCCGATGCTTCAGGCGTATTCTGTACATCGCTCGATGATTCAGTTCACTACATAAGAAAGATGACAGAAAGATTTCGTGACGATCCGGCAATGACAGCCGAAGAAAAGAAAAGCGCTTTGTCGGATTTTTCGTTTTAATGATATCACGGGCTCTTTTAAGGAAAGGATACTATGAAAAAAATAATTGTAAGTCTGCCGGATATGGAAGAATGCATCTCGGCTTTTAACAGACTTGCCGAAAACCTTCACGATGATGCGGAGTTTGTGCGCAGTGCATGTCTTGCAGGTGATCTTTCGGATGAGGATGGAAACAGGATGGCGAAACTTTTTTCCGCAGAAGCAGAAGCTACTGAGGATACAGCCGCGCTGCTTTCTTCCATGACAGACAACATTGAATGTGCTGAAGAAAAAGTGAGCGCACTGGTGAAGAAAACTGTGTTCGAACATTCAGGCAGTGTTGTTGTGGAAAAATCAAAGGAAAAAGTTCAGTCTGCACTTCTTTGCGGAAAAAGTGTAAAGCACAGCGATGCACTTGAAGCACTTGTTTTCAGAGAAAGTAAGGAGAATCAGCAATGAAAAGAAAACTTGCGGCTTTTGCGTCAGTACTTCTGCTTATGTTCTGTGTCACACCGGTAAAGGCAGCCGGTGAGGGAATAGTGGACGGCAGCTTCGATGACGGCATTTATTCTGCTGTAGTAAAACTGCCTGATGACAGCATGGAGATAAAAACTGTAACAGCTGACGGAAGAAAGCTTAAAATAACTGCGGTAGTTTCAGCAGAGGACATGAAACTGATGATCCCGCAGGACGAACAGGATTCAGGAAACGAAGTCATGTGTCTTGTAAAAGCAAAGCTTGACGGAAAGGTTGTCGGTGACGGCGGAGTCAAAAAAATAGTTATGACCTTCGGAAACGGCGAAAGTGAAGTCTCATATGAATCCGAAGTGGACACCGGCGATCAGCGCTACGCCGCTGCGGAACGTTCACTTGCCAGAACGAGAATGATCCTTGCTGCCGTAGTTGCTGCACTTATCCTTGGTGGAGCATTCTTTTTCATAAACTCACGCCGAAGGAAAAACGCACTGGCATCGGTAAAGGAAGACGGCGGACCGATACAGAATTATACAGTACCTCTTGCAAGGAAAAGGGAGGGTAATGCCGGAACAGTCCTTAATGCAATGTCAACAAGGATACTTTTCAGAGAAAGTGCTGAAAAGAAAATAGTGCTCACAAACACTGCTGACAAGGAACATGTTATAGAAATATCCTCGCTGAAGCCGTCAGTCATCGGACGAAATCAGTCGCTTGCCGATGCAGTCATATACAACGAAAGAAGCGTTTCACAGAAGCACTGCCGTATTTTCTGCAGAAATTCAAAGGTGTACGTTGAGGATCTGGATTCCCTCAACCACACATTTGTTGACGGTGAGCAGATAACAGAAGAGACGGAACTGTTCAGCGGTTCAGTCCTGAAAATAGGCAGGATATCATTCAGCGTAAGAATCGAAAACGTATAGTGCTTACGGAAACGGAATGCATGAAGAATCTTGCCTCTGCTTCTTTCAGTACGTGAAGTATCTGAATATCGTTGACAAATCCGGTCTGTGTGCTATAATAGTACTGTTACACGAAAATACATGAAAACAGTAAGGGAAAACGGAGGATAAAATGAACTACAAAGAAATTACCTACAAAGAGATCAAGAAAAACGAAGCAATCAATACATATATCAAAAAGGCCGATGAATCACTCAAGGCTATGGGATATACCGAACACAGCTACGAGCACGTAACTCTTGTTGCTGAAAAGGCCGGCTACATACTCGAGACTCTCGGCTATGATGAAAGAACAGTCGAGCTTGTAAAAATAGCCGGCTATCTTCACGACATCGGAAATCTCGTAAACCGTGATGACCACAGCCAGAGCGGTGCCATAATGGCATTCAATCTTCTCAGGGAAATGGGATTCCCGCCGGAAGAGATCGCAATAATCACTACTGCCATCGGCAACCACGATGAAAAGACAGGCCAGCCGGTAAATGACGTTGCCGCTGCCCTCATAATCGCCGACAAGTCAGATGTACGCCGCGGAAGAGTACGCAATACCGACAGCTCAACATTCGACATCCACGACCGTGTAAACTACTCGGTTAAGAAAGCAGAACTCAAGATCAACGAAGCACATACTATAATTAAACTCAAGCTTTCAGTTGATACCAAGTTCGGTTCAGTAATGGACTACTTCGAGATCTTCCTCGACAGAATGCAGCTCTGCAAAAAAACAGCCAAGACCCTCGGCCTTGACTTCAAACTCATGATCAACGAAACACAGCTTATGTAATAAAAAATAACCGGACAGCCCCGTAAAACTGTCCGGTTATTTTTTATGAAAATAGAATTATTTTTATTATTTTTTGTTTTATATATGTCTATGGAAAAATGAAGGATATCGCTTTTCTACAGCCTCCTTTCGGAATGGATTTTACGGGTATCGTTTTCTCTGTTGATTATGATTATAATATGTAATTATGTTTTATATGTGTTCTAAGCGTAAAAATTTTGGGGATATAAAGATGAATTTTTAGTTGTATTTATGACTCCCCTTATTGCTGAAAAAATTTTCAGCTTCGGCTCGATTTTTAAAATTATTTTAAGGTTTATGCCTTATAATTATAACTGGACAAATAAGAACGTTTACAGGTCAGAAAAATCTAAATTTTGAAAGGAAGAATTATAATGGCAAATGTTCTGATCGCCGATGACAATGCCGAAATGAGTTCGGTGTTATCTGAATACATTAAAAAGGAAGGCTACAACGTACTGGTGGCCGCTGACGGCGGAGAAGCACTTGATATTTTTTCTAAAAACGAACTTGATATGGTCTTCCTTGATGTAACAATGCCTGTACTGAACGGATATGATGTGTGCAGGGAAATACGTAAGACCTCGAATGTACCTGTAATAATGGTAACAAGCCACGGTGATGACTACGAAAAGATAATGGGTCTGGGCATCGGAGCTGATGACTACATTGTAAAGCCGTGCTCACCTAACGAAGTGGTGGCAAGAATGCGCGCCCTTCTCCGCAGGATCTACTTTGAACACAGTGAAGACGGAAGCAAGGCGCATTTCAGATACGAGAACCTTGAAATTGACATGGACAATTTCAGAGTATGCATAGACGACAAGCAGGTTCCGCTTACCAAGAAGGAACTTGAAATACTCTGGACACTTGCCGACAACAGAGACAAGGTGTTTACAAGGGAAAATCTTCTCAACAGTCTCTGGGGCTACGACTACTACGGCGACTGCCGCACAGTCGATTCGCACATAAAGCGTCTCAGGGCAAAACTTGACGAGTATCCTCATGATAAATGGAACATCAAGACGGTCTGGGGCATGGGATATAAATTTGAGGTGGCAGAAAACAATGAAAACTGAAGAAGTATCCCTTCTTGAAAACCGCCTTGCCGAAGCCACGGCAAATGCCGAATCTGAAAGACAGGCCAGCAGGGAATTCGTTTCAGCAGTGGCACACGAGCTCAGAACTCCGGTCGCAGTCATACGAGGATCACTTGAGGCTCTCTGTGACGGTATCATCTGCGAGCGGGAACAGGTGAAGGAATATCACCGTCAGATGCTTAATGAAAGCATCTACCTGCAGCGTCTGGTAACAGATCTTCTCGAATTTTCCAGACTTCAGAGCCAGAGTTTCAGCATAGTTCGTGAACCGGTAAATGTTTCTGACGTTGTATCCGATGTATGCAGAGGCGTACGCAGGATTGCCGATGAAAAAGGCGTTACCCTTGAACGCACGGAGAATTCACCTGTATATATAGTAAAAGGCGACTACGCCAGACTCCGTCAGATGCTCATCGTTATCCTTGACAACGCAGTGAAATTCACCGACAAGGGCGGCAGAGTAACAGTAAGCGAACGCGTGGAAGACGGAAAGCTTTATCTTACAGTAACTGATACAGGTATCGGTATATCCGAAGAAGAACTTCCTCTTATATTCGTAAAGTTCCACCGCACGATAACCGGCCAGAACCGAAACGGCACCGGCCTCGGCCTGGCTATCGCCAAAGAGATCGCCGAACGCCACGGTGCGACAGTAACAGTTGAAAGCACACTGGGAAAAGGAACGTCATTCACATTCTGCTTTTCAGAGCAGATGACAGAAGAGGAACTGGCAGCGTTTGAATAACGAAGGAAACGCTGACTTATGAATGAATCAGCATGAGGTACGTGACGAAGCCCCGCAGTCTCTCCAGCCGGAGTGCCGGCTTATTACAGAGAAAATGACTGTCAGTTTACAGTAATAATCAACAAATCAGCTATCAAAGGACATCTGAATTTTTCAGGTGTCCTTTTTATTAAAAGTCTTGACAAACGCTGATTTTGTGGTATAATTGATAAGTGTGATGCTCTATCACATGTCGAATATTTTAAGAAGGAGGAAAAATAATGCCTACGTTTAACCAGTTAGTACGTAAGGGAAGAGATGTTCTGGAGGTTAAGTCTACTGCTCCTGCTCTTCAGAAGGGCTACAACGCAAAGAAGAAGATCACAACAGACGCAAGCTCACCACAGAAGCGCGGTGTTTGTACAGCAGTAAGAACAGCTACACCTAAGAAGCCTAACTCAGCTATGAGAAAGATCGCCAGAGTAAGACTTACAAACGGATATGAAGTTACAGCTTACATCCCAGGTATCGGCCACAATCTTCAGGAACACAGCGTTGTTCTCATCAGAGGCGGACGTGTAAAGGACCTTCCTGGTGTACGTTACCACATCATCAGAGGTACTCTTGATGCTCAGGGCGTTGCAAAGAGAATGCAGGCTCGTTCTAAGTACGGTGCTAAGAGACCTAAGGCTGGCGCAGCTAAGTAATTCATTACTTAAAACGCAATTATTCATTCACTAAATAGGATTCAACTACCACAGGATTTAATGTGGAGATTATATAGATAATATATACCTCTCTGCATGGTCTTGACGGGTGATCAATTAAGATCAAACGAGTACCTATGATTTCATTCACAATTATATGAAGGAGGGAAGCGAAAATGCCAAGAAGAGGTAATATCGCAAAGCGTGATGTATTACAGGATCCGCTTTACAATTCAAAGCTGGTAACACGCTTAATCAACAACATAATGCTTGATGGTAAAAAGGGTGTTGCTCAGAAGATCGTTTACGAAGCATTTGAAATCGTCGCTGAAAAGACAGGTGAAAATGCTCTGGAGGTTTTCGAGAAGGCAATGGAAAACATTATGCCGGTTCTCGAAGTTAAGGCACGCAGAATGGGTGGTGCTACTTACCAGGTACCAATGGAAGTTCGTCCGGAAAGACGTCAGACATTAGGTTTAAGATGGATCACAAAGTATTCAAGACTCAGAAACGAAAAGACAATGAAGGAAAAGCTTGCAGGCGAAATCCTTGATGCTCTTAACGGTACTGGCGGTTCTTGCAAGAAGCGTGAAGACACACACAAGATGGCTGAAGCTAACAAGGCATTTGCACATTACCGCTGGTAATTCTGTAAATAAGATTACGGAGGTTTTAGAATGTCAAGAGATTGTTCACTTGAGAATACAAGAAACATTGGTATCATGGCTCACATTGATGCTGGTAAGACAACCACAACTGAGCGTATCCTTTTCTACACTGGTATAAACCACAAGATCGGTGAAACTCACGAAGGTTCAGCAACAATGGACTGGATGGAGCAGGAGCAGGAAAGAGGTATCACAATTACTTCTGCTGCTACAACAGCTTACTGGTCAGGTCACAGAATCAATATCATCGACACACCTGGTCACGTTGACTTTACAGTTGAAGTTGAGCGTTCATTACGAGTTCTCGACGGTTCTGTAACAGTTTTCTGTGCTAAGGGCGGTGTTGAACCACAGTCTGAAACTGTATGGCGTCAGGCTGATAAATATCAGGTACCTAGAATGGCTTATGTAAATAAGATGGACATTATGGGTGCTGACTTCTACCGCGTTGTAAGCATGATGAAGGACAGATTACACTGTAATGCTGTTCCGATCCAGCTCCCAATCGGTTCAGAAGAAACATTCAAGGGCATCATCGACTTAGTTGAGATGAAGGCTTACGTTTACTATGATGACCTCGGAAAGGACATCAGAGTAGAAGAAATTCCTGAAGACATGGCTGACAAGGCTCAGGAATACCAT
>JBGUVZ010000615.1:0-19409 GCA_045220685.1 Oscillospiraceae bacterium
TATTAATCAAGTGCATAGAAAAAGCGCCGGAACTGCGTGGGTTAACAGTTCCGGCGTGCTTTTAAATATAGTCTAAATTATTATTTAGCTCCAGAGGTTTTTAACTCTTCTGCAAGTCTGAGTATCTCTTCAAGTGGAAGGTTGGTTATCTCAACTATTGTTTCAGCTGGGATATTGGCTTTGAGGGATTTAATAGCGGTTTTTCTTTTTTCTTCGGCCATTCCCTTAGCCATTCCCTCAGCCTCGGCATCCGCTTTCATTTCTTCAACTGCTTTGCACATATTTACATTTTCCTCACTTTCATCAATTTTTAAATCCATTTCGAGAATTGTAGACAGAAGATTTGCTGTATCTTTCGACACCTTCTCATATCCTTTTCCCTTTACTGTTTCGCTAATGTCTTTTTTGTCTTTTGAATGTTTTATAAGTTTCAGTACCTGCCTGATCTCTGTCTGGAATTTGTCAAAATCCTCTTCCGGGATTGATTCAGGAGTTATCAGATTGATCTTATAGTCAGGTACATACTGCAGTATCTTCGGATCATCGATATTAAGCATCTCGTGAATAGATGTAGGAGCTGTCCATTTTTCTGAGCCGAAATAAATGACAAGTGTGATGACTGGGGTAAGCTTATCAGTACTATAGAAACCGCTAAGATATTCATCAGAACTTACATCTGTACTTCGCTCAATTTTATCTTTTATATTCTGCTTGTGTCCCTTGGCAATGTTTTCTACCTGATTATCATAATTCTTTGAATCATACAGCATATTTCTTACCGGCATGGCAAAATGCATCTTGTCCTGTGCTTCAATGCCTAATATCAAATACGCAATGTTTCCAACACTTTTGGCTGTAGCATACTTCAACAAATCTCTGTACTTAATGTCCGAAATTTGTTTTCCGTTTTTACCCTGTAACAATGTTATTACTTTCGGATCCTTCTCGTGAAGCATATCAGGTTTTATGACCTGCTCGCCATTGTACATATAATAGTTGAATACATCTGCAAAAATATTATTGTCCTTCAGATAATGTACTGTAGGAACATCTTTTTTCATTATAAAATCTCCGTTTCCTTATTATTATTCTATCATAATTCAGCTGATCATGTAAATAGTGTTTTGATAACATTAATGTTCTTATCTGTAATTATATCATACTAATAGCTGGATGTCAATAAATGAGATGGTATAAATAAAGAAATTTGATTTTCGATACCAGTGTAAAAAGATGTATATTGACTGAGCGCATAGAAAAAGCGCCGAAACTGCTAGAGTTAACAGTTCCGGCGTAAAGAAATATTGATCATAATCTATTACTTATACAACGCTTTTATAATCGACTATTGAAATCTCCGGCATAAGTGATTTAACTCTTTCAATGATCTTTTCAAGTTTTTCAGCAACAGCAACGGTATAAAATCTTTCACCGCATTGCTCGCATTCCAGGCAAGGAACGTTTCTTATGATGATTAGAGAATCGCTATGGTCAACAACGTGAGTTGTTTTTGATTCAATATAGGTTTTGTTTTTACAGATCATACACATTTTTTATTCCTCCTGCGAATTATCTTCCGGATCTGATTGACCGCAAATTTCAATTATTATTTTTATCAACTCATCAAAATCGATCTTATTTTCAGCATAATCAGTACGGATTTTAAGGGTTTCATCCGAAAATTCATATCCTTCCATTCGAGTTGAAGCAATAGCGTTATTCAAGGCTTTTAATGTTGCTGGATCCATTTTAAGCACCTTTCTCTTTCCGGTATATCGTCGATATGTGTTTGTATGCGTATTTTTCAAGCGTCTTGGTTATTTCAAACATGAGTCTATACTGATTATTTCGCTTCGGCACTTTTTAACTCTTCCGCAAGTCTGAGCACCTCTTCATGAGAGAGGCTTGTTACCTGGGCTACTGTTTCAGAAGGAATATTGGCTTTGAGGAATCCAATAGCATTTTTTCTTCTTTCTTCGGCTATTGCCTGAGCCCTTCCTTCAGCCTTTGCATCAGCTAACAATTCTTCAAATGCTTTGCACACATTTACACGTCCCTCACTTTCATAATGCCTTGCAGATTCGCAAACTACGTTTGCTCCCTGGTCACGCTCGTCGCTATGCGTTTTATGAAAGTAGTCATCTAACCGCGCAATAATATCATAAAAGTTCATATATATAAGATAACAGAAAATCTCAATATCAGTAGTATTAACGCTTTCAACAAGACAGTTCATACATTCATCAATGATTCTGTCTACATTTGTTCTGATCATAAGCTTTCCGTCAGATGTGTATTCTTCATCCAATCCGGTTTCATACAAAAATTCCTCAAGATATATTGGCATTATGTCATCAGCTTCTGAAATATTCAGGACTCCTTCGTAAATCAGATCGGCTATAGTATCAATAATATCATCTTTTGACACGTCTTTTCTGTACTGTAAAAGATCATTAATAATGTCGTATTCCAATTGTGATACTTCAGATTTCAACCCTGTTATTTCTTCAACTTTTTCAATAGGTTCTGCAAAGTAAGCGGCAACAACAGGGATAGAATACCCTTCTTTAATTTCATCCATAACAAGTGATTTGAGTTTAGAATCACTATATGTTTTTGGAGCTATGGCTCCTGAACCACTGTTATTGTTTTCGGCGTATTCTTTCTCACTTGCAATTTCCTGAGCTTTACTTCTGAATGTTTCCGTTTTCATCCGAGCGAAATAAGCTGCTTTTTCTATTGTGATTTTTTTATCTGCTACAAGTTCCATAAGTAACGAAACTGTTTGTTTTTCTTCAATTTTTATCTGATCCATTATTGTTTCAAACCGATTTACTCTGGCATCATATTCCATCGGAATCCCACAGAAATAATCACATGACTTGGCTGTATAATATGCGTTCTTTTCTTGGAGCAAAGCTTTTAAACGTTCCGGGTTCTCTAAGACTGACTTATTATTCAATTGTACTCCTCCTGCCGTTGAGCAATTAATAGTTTTTGGAATTCCATGATTATTATAATCCAGTATCACGTATTTGTCAATGATATATTATCGCCAACAACAATTTCGATGATTTTGCGCTATCTTTCAAGTGTTCAGATACGCAATTGTTATATTCAACAACCAACAAAGTTAAAAACATTCATCTTGAACCAGAATTTCAAAAATGTTATAATCTGATTAACAATAAAAAAACAGCGAACGGAAAAGGTGTGTTGCCAATTCCGGTCGCTGTTTAAATTTTTTCATATGAACGAACTTGTTTCAAAACTTGTTTCAAAAGTTGTTTCAAAAGTTGTTTCAAAAGTTGTTTCATTATTCAGATTATAGCTTCGAACACTTCTGAAAAAAGCAATAATTCACCCATCCAGGTTGAAATTCTAAAGAAATTATTGTATAATATCTTTAGAATATTATATAAGGAGGAACCGTTATGACTATTACATCATCTACTACGCTCAGAAATGATTATGCCAAAATTTCAGCTATGGCGCATGCCAGTGACGAACCTATATATATCACGAGAAACGGTGAAGGAGATCTCGCTGTATTAAGCATTGAGGCACTGGAGCGCCGTGACGAAATGATTCGTTTAAAGGCACATCTGGACCTTGTTGAGGAAGGACGACTTGCCGGTACTCCCGGATACTCTGTTGATGAAGTACGAAATAAATTAATGGAGAAATACAAAAATGCCGGACTCTGATAAATATACGATCAACATACGTCCTGAAGCATGGGTTGAAATCGAAAAAATTGCTGAAAAACATCTCAGCCTTGTCGGTCCTGCTTCAGCGAAAAAAGTTACTGACCAATTACTTAACGACATTGAAATGCTTGCATCAAATCCATACATCGGAAAAGAATGTGAGGAACTCATTCTGATTCCAACTCATTACCGTCGTCTTATAAGCGGTAATTATCTTTGCTTTTATCGCATTATCGGTAATACGATTTTCATTTATCATATTGTAGACGGAAGAACTAATTACACACGATTGTTTAAAAATGAAATCATTCATAAATAACGACAAAAATGGAGCACTCCGAATGGAATGCTCCATTTTTTCTATAGCAGTGTCCGGTCCGCAGGGACGGGCACTACCGATTATAACTTCAGTGGTAAAATCACATATTATTCACTCTTCGTCTTAGTATATTTAGCCGCCTTTTCCTTAAATACTTCTAGCGGCATGCCTGCATTTTCTGCAGCTTCTTTTTCAGTAAGAGTACCTTTCCCTATCAGTTTTACAAGCATTTCAATATGGCCTTGTTCTATACCTTCTGTTCTGCCTTCGCTCCAAGCATCTTCTTTTAACCCTCTGATTGCTTCGCACATGTTTACTTTACCTCCTTCGTTTTCAGTAATGTCAATATCATATCCTGTCATTGCTGTGATAATATCTGCTGTTGCCTTTGATATGTTTTCGAAATCCTTGTTCTCTCCTACTGCCTTTTTGAACTTTTCCTTGTCTGCTGAATACTTGATATACTTCATTACATGCTTAAGCTCACTGTGAAACTTGGAAAAATCATTTTCTTTTATTTCTGCAGGTGCTATCAGATGAAGATGATAATTATCTACAAACTTCAGTGTTTTGGCATCAGCATCAAGCATACTATGCAGATCTCTCGGAGCAGTCCATTCATCAGATCCGAAATACATTGTCAGTGTAATCACAGGTAAAAGCTTGTCGTTTTTATAAAAGCCGGACAAAAACTCTCCGTTTGATTCTGGCTTTTCATTATTTGCCTTGTGTTCTGCAGCTTTTTTCGACACCTGTTTCGTGTACTGTATACCGTCATAAAGCATATTCCTTACCGGCATCGCAAAATGCATTTCTGTCTGATCCTCAATTCCGAGTATCATATAAGCCGCGTTTCCATCATCCATGACTGTCGCCGATTTGATCACATCACGGAATCTCTGAATCGATACCGTCTTTCCGTCATCTCCATACGGCAATGACAGCTCATCGGTATCAGCTTCATTTAACTGATCTGGTTTTATGACCTGTTCACCGTTATACAGCAAAAAATTAAAAGCATCTGCGAAAACTGTTTTATCCTGCATATAACTCTTTGCAATAGCATCTTTCTCTCCCATTATGGGACACCACCTTTCTATTTCCAGTATAACATATGGTAATTATACTGTCAATAGTTTCTCAGGCGTTTTTTGTATATTTTTATTCGTACTGGCATAAAAGATGGATTTACATTCCACAAAATAATCATATCCAATGCTGTTTGCAAAAGTAATTCTTAAAATTCACTGCTGTCAATATCATTATACAACACTCGCAGGTAAAAGTAAATACAATACCAGCCTGAAACAACCAAACTGGGAGCACTCCGAATGGAATGCTCCCAGTTTTTCTATAGCATGCCGAAGGCATACCGATTATAACGTCGGTGGATGATCAATTTCTTAGACGAGTAACGGATAACGTATCATCACTTGTCGCCCTTTTCCTCCGCAGCTTTGTCGAGGATATATATCTGTACTTCAAGCTTAGCTCTTTCTGTAAGACTATTGTACGCATCGATGACAGCCTTATTATTGAACGGAAGACCGCTGGAACTCTGAAATTGGGATCTTAATACCGGATCACTCTGCATTTCAACTTTGCATTCAGTTAAAACTCCGGACGGGGCGACATCATCTTCTGCATTGATCCCTAACAAATCATACACTGATACTTTCAGGCATTTGGCTATTAGAGATATTTTGTCAGAAGGCGGGCAGGAATTTCGGATTTTCCATGCTGATACTGTAGATGCAGGAATCCCGGTCGCCTGTGCAAGATCATTCTGAGTGATACCTTTTTCACGCATTATCTTAAATATTCTTTGCTGAATGGTCATAATTATTCTCCTCTGATTTAGATTCGTACAATGCTCAAAAACGAAAATTGAGAAGAATTCCAAAATAGTATTGACATCACTACATATTCATAGTATAATACATTTGTGGAATTTCGTAAATCATCATTTATAGCGAAAGCAAAATTCCTTTTTTTGCATTCACTATATATTATAACATTATTTCGTTTAACTATCAAGAATTGTGCAGGTTCAATCGCATTCATACATATTTGCATATTCGATCGTACTGTACACTACAAATGAGTATTTCTGAAAATAAGTGTTTGTTTCATGGGAATGGAAAGGATTTTCAAATGGACTTTAAAACAATATGCAGACAAGCTGATTATAACGATATATCCGAGGATATTATAGATTTGGTAGATTATCGATGCTGGACATCACTTACGATTCCTAAAGGATATGGTAAAACTACGCTTCTTTCAATGCTGTATTATTATCTGGATAAGGATGAAGATTCATATGATCTGTTCAAGGATTCCCTGCTGGCGAAAAAGTGGGATAAGTGGCAGGAACATCTGAATAAACGAGTTGTCTTAGTTCTTGATTTCAACGACTTTAAAGCTAAAGATATTGTATCTGCGCTCGCTTATATAAAAGAGAAAATGCTGAATCTTTATAAAGAAAAACTTCATCTGTTCATGGCAGATGAAATGGAGATCAGACGTTATATGAGAGAGCTTTACGAACTGGAAAAATACGACCCTGCCACCGACCTCACCATTACAGATGATTCAAAGGTCGAAAGAGACTGGAGAGGCCATAGAATTACTCAGGACGGAAGATATTATCTTGAAAACAGCCTGAAAAACATGCTGAGTTTCTGGAATTTTGCTATGCGTAGAGATGAAAAGGCCGCTCTGCTTATCGATAATATGTGTCTTCTGGAAAAGGTAGCCCAAAAGAACGATTATTATCATGACATGCGTGAATTTCTCAGGGCATTTCTTGACTTCGAACCGGATAAGGTTTGCTCATTCTATATGCAGATCTGGGACCACGATTCGCCTGATAAAGACGCAGACGA
Organism: Oscillospiraceae bacterium; assembly: GCA_045220685.1. Lineage (GTDB taxonomy): Bacteria > Bacillota > Clostridia > Oscillospirales > Ruminococcaceae > HUN007. The sequence continues at coordinate 6,918 of JBGUVZ010000615.1, forward strand.
CAAATATTTCTGTGTTAGTCCTCCGTATCTGTGCTGTTCAGATAAAATGTGGTGGAGATCAGAAGATAAAATTATATTCTATAATAATAACAAGTATAAAGCTAAGATACGAATTTCTAAAAAGCAAAATCAGAAAGAACTGGATCAGATGATCGTCAAAGGTAAAATACTGATGTTTGAAGGTGAGATTGCGTATCTGGAGAGCCGTGAAAAACACCGTATCGATGAACTGAAAAGATATCGGACGCCTTTGAACAAGGAAGTAACTCTGTATTCTGAAAATATGGGATTAAGGCGGATGAAACATCCGGTCAGAGATTCGAAATATGAAGAACTGAATAATGTAGTTCGTGATCTATATGACAAAAGCCGTGACTGTAAGGATTTCAGAGATCTTTATTCGAAAATGCAAAGCATATACGAAGATAAGCCAACCGACTGGAATGACGACGCTTATACTGAATTTTGTAACAGATGCGCTGGAATAAGAGAAGGATGGCACATTAGTCTCAATGATTCAGATCATTTATGGCACCAAATAAGTATCGGACCGCAAGATTGGTATTATTCTATATCTGACATAAAAGTATATGTAACGATGCGCGGCCCAAAAGTTAAGGAGTTCCTGATCAGTGCTGCAGAGCATCTTTTGCGTGGATGTGAATCCGGTTTCATTTTTAAAGTCAGTACAGTTGAACGCGACGGGACCATATGTTTCTTTGTACGCAGACATGACTTCTTTTTACTTGAGGAGTTCGTCAAAGCCCACATAGATGAACTGCGAAAAGGAAATCCTTTTATCGCTCACCGGAATCTTATCGGTATCAGCCGCGATCTGATGGACTGGCATAGCCACAACGCCAATCAGGCACTTCTTCTGTGGGATTATTTTCAGACTGTAAATGACAGAAATGATATCGATATTGAGGAAATCTATCAGATGTTTATACTTGGATGGAATTCAGCACTTGAAGAAGGCAATATTTTTACAAAGGACTTCGCTCGTGCAACTGCTCAGCTCTTTGTCCTGATGATGGATTCTCTGGATTCATTACTTGGAAAAGAAATAACTGACGATTCACTATTGCTTAATGATGATAATGATATATGGGATATACTTGGAAACTCCGAATGCTGGGATGATGTTAATGAAGCTTTTCACAGAAAAAGCCAGAAACAGAATGTTGCAGCAAAAGATAACTGATACTCAATAAATAAAATTTTAACCGAGAGCACTCACGAAGTGAAATGCTCCCGGTTTCATTATGGTATCTGCAGCATATACTCTCCGCATGGCGGCACTGCTGTTTATTCTCTCACCCGATGAGATACGCATCATCCGGTGTAAATCTTTTCTGATCCTTAAAGATGATCCAGTCCGTGATATCTTCGATCTGATAGTTTCCGATATCGCCTTTTTTAATGCCCTTTACGTAGTACGGCTCCTGGGTAAGCTCGCAGATATACAGATCTTTGAACTTGCCTCTGCTTATGCTCTTGAGGTCGAACCAGATGTGTTCGCGCTGAGTATCTCTGTCCTCTTCGGGATCACAGAATTCCTTGTCCATATAAAGACCTATCTTCAGCATGATATGAACATTCGGATCTTTCAGGGCTTCAACGTCCTTAACATAGTCTATACGTTCCTGTGCAAGACGCCTCATACGGTCTGTTTCTTCACTCGATATCATTAACATGGTGTTGTGTCCGAGGTATTCATCGAGTTCCTGTATTTTTGAAAGGTTATGCGCCTTTACATCGTCAGGCATAAGATACAGCATTATGACCATAGTATCCTCGGCGTGATAATCATCCCTGTCTTCTGATGTTCCGAGTTCAGCTTCCGGATAGTATTCCAGCGCTTCCATCCAGTCGGTCAGAGTTGCGACCATCGGGATCTTTTCAGTCATCCAGGCAAGGAACATCGGCTCGTATTTTTCCGGCCTTTCCTCATTTTCAATCATACGTATCGCAAAAGTTTCGATAACGGAATAGTGGCTCTGGGCCATCTCCCTGTTGCTGCAGAGGATCTCAAGATCCGGAAGTCCGCATCTTTTCAGGCCGTGTGAATGGAGCCAGACTTCATCTGTTGAACCGCTTATAGCCTGGACCGTGAAGAGATATCTCGGTGCAGGAGGAACGGAAGATTCTGCCGCGAGCTTTATCCATCTGCCGGAGAGAAGCTTTTCCGACGGATTGTCTATGACAGCAAGTACGTCCGGAACAAGACAGTTTATGATCTTCAGCTGATCATGATAACTTGCAAGGAAGCTGTCAGTATAGACTATTTCCACATCAAGACCAGTTTCAATCTTTTCGATTTTCTGAAAATCAAGATCTGTGAAGAAATGTGCCTTGCGATAGAATTCAGGTATCTCGATCTCCGTAAACGAAAGCATAACAACATATTCTCTGGATTCTATACGAATCGGAATCCTAAGTGGTGAATTATCGCCTGCCACGTCATATTCCGAACTGGAAACGATTATCTCCCTGCTCTGTCTCATTCTCTCAAGAAGCTTTGCCGGAGAAATATCCTGCGGATCAGCAGGTATAACAGTCATAAGTGATGATTCTTTCATATTCCCATACTCCCCTGTTTCCCTTAAATTTTCGAATAGCCGAAACTGTTTACGATAGCATCGAGCTTCATACCTGCCTTGCACATCTGGCAGTCTTCCGGCTTGTAGCTGTTGTATGCAGGAATATCATCATGTCCGAAAATATGGTTTATCTGAAGTCCGCGCACATTGTCAACGTCACTGAATATTGCAGCCGCAGCCATCAGCTTGCCGCCGTAGTATCCGAGGCATTCTGCCGCCTGAACGATACTCTTGCCTGATGACACGGATGAAACCAGAAGAAGAACGTTCCTGTCGCGTACAAACGGCTGAAGATTGTCACGCAGGATTATCTGGTGGTTCGAGTCGTACTCCGGTGAAATTACACGTATGTCATTTCCCGTATTGATACCGTGAAAACCTTCGGAAAGCTCCTCTGCGAGAAATGCAGCTATCATCTTCGTTCCTTCAAGACAGATGATAGTATCGACAGGTATGCATCCGTAGATCTTTCCGGCGATATCTTTGGCCGCTTCCTTGGCAGCCTTGAAATCTGTCTTGATAGCGCTCAGATCAATGTACGAGCTTACGTGTGAATGGCTTGTTGTGAAATGTCCGCTGATAACGTCAAAACTTAAACGCTTGTTCTGCTTTGCAGTAATTCTTGTTTTTCTTTCTTCCATGATCATAATTCCTTTCCCGTCGACCGAACATAAACGAAAAAGGGAGCGAAGCTCCCTTTTGTAAGCCCCGTATATGTTTTTAAGTCTTAAAAATCCCGCCGGCTTATGAGCCGGATCTTACCTAAACTATCGTTCCGCCGCCAAGCACCTTGTCACCGTCGTAGAATACGACTGCCTGACCGCTCGTAACCGCACGCTGCGGAGTGTCGAAAACGACCTTTACTCTTCCGTCCGGAAGCATCGATATTGTCGCAGGTGAATCGGCACAGTTGTAGCGCGGCTTTGCTGTAACACGCTTTTCTCCGTCGATGCCTGCCACAGACATGAAATTCACGTCTTCAGCAATAAGCTCCGAAGTGAAAAGATCTTCGTTTGAACCGAGGACCACCGTGTTGCTTTCCACGTCTTTTTTTACAACAAAGGCCGGCTTTCCCAGAGCAATCCCAAGCCCCTTGCGCTGACCTATCGTATAGTTGATGATGCCTGTATGTTTTCCAAGAACGTTTCCCTGAAGATCTGTAAAATTACCTTCTGTACTTCCCTTATCAGTATGTTTTTTAATAAATTCCGCATACTTTCCGTCCGGAACGAAACAGATGTCCTGACTATCCGGCTTTCTTGAATTTACAAGTCCGGCTTCCTCGGCGATCTTTCTGACTTCAGTCTTTTCATAGCCGCACAGAGGAAAAAGTGTCTTTTCAAGCTGATGCTGCGTGAGACTGTAGAGCACATATGTCTGATCCTTCGACCTGTCAGCAGGTCTCTTGAGATACCATCTTCCGGTCTCCTCATCATATTCCTTGAGGGCGTAGTGACCGGTGGCGATATAGTCAAAGCCAAGTTCCTCAGCCCTTTTAAGCATCTTGTCGAACTTGATGTGTCTGTTGCACTCGATACACGGATTAGGTGTACGTCCTGAAACATAACTGTCAATAAATTTATCTATTACAAACTCGCCGAAAACATCGCGAAAATTGAAAACCAGATGTTCAAATCCGAGCTTGTAGGCAACGGCTCTTGCATCTTCCACGTCGGAAAGTGAACAGCATGTCCTTGTCTGCGTTTCGATGATATCCTCCGATGCAAACATCTTAAGCGTTACACCGGTAACATCATATCCGCTGTCCTTGAGGACCTTTGCTGCAACAGAGCTGTCCACTCCGCCGCTCATGCCGACTAATACCTTTGCCATTATCAGAGAAGGATCCTTTCGTCACAGAATTCACATTCTGCAATATCGCCTGATTTTATGAAGCTCTTAGGCAGATACTTTTCTGAATGAGTGATGCATCTCGGATTGGTACACTTTGTATCTTTTAAAATGCTGCCCTTGAGAAGCTGAACAGTATCCTTGTTTTCGATCATTGTAAGAACGAGAGCCATACGTACATAAACACCGTACTTTGTCTGCTTGAAGTAAAGCGCACGGCTGTCCTCGTCAACATCCATTGTGATCTCGTCAACTCTCGGAAGCGGATGGAGAACGATAAGGTCGCTCTTGCCGAGGTTGAGCTTCTTTCTGTCGAGAACGTAAATATTTTTCTGAGCCTCGTATTCTTCAACTGAATTGAAACGTTCAGACTGGATTCTTGTCATGTAGAGAACGTCGAGTTCCGGAATAGTTTCCTCGAGTGATGAAACTTCCTTGTACTCGCAGCCATGTGAATCGAGGATGTCCTTTACGTACTGAGGCACCATAAGCTCAGGTGTTGAGATGAAGATGAACTTGTTGTTCGGATAGCATGAAAGCGCCTTGCAGAGTGAATGAACAGTTCTTCCGTTAAGAAGATCGCCGCACATACCGATAACAAGATCGCTGAGTCTGCCCTTTTCCATTGTAAGGGTAAGCATGTCTGTAAGAGTCTGTGTAGGATGGAGATGTCCGCCGTCACCTGCGTTGATGACCGGACATTCTGCTGTGAGAGCAGCAGCCTTTGCAGCACCTTCTTCCGGATGACGGATAACGAGAACGTCGGAGTAGCCGCTGACTATCTTGGTCGTATCCTTGAGGTTTTCGCCCTTTGAAACTGATGAAGTCGCAGGGTTGTCAAAACCGATAAGTGATCCGCCGAGTCTGAGCATAGCTGTCTGGAATGACATCTGAGTTCTTGTTGACGGTTCATAGAAGAGAGTTCCCATTACTTTTCCGCTGCATGCACCCTTGTATCTTCCGGGATTTGTGTAGATATCCTTACCAAGTGCAATAACTCTGTTCCACCATGAAACCGGGTAATCATCAAGATCAATTAAATGCTGCATATTTTTTTCTCCTTAAAAATATTTGATTTATATAATGAAACACTGATCAGACCGGGAATCCGGCTTTGCCGGATTCCCGAAGGCGGGGGTTACGGGGCTTCGCCCCGTAACCCATGCTGATTTAAAGCGTTTCCATATTAAGCTGCTGTTTCCTTAAGGCCTTCGCCAAAGAAAACGTCGTACCAGATAAGGAATGAGAATACGGTCCAGATCTTTCTGCTGTTGTCGCGGACTTCAGCCTTATGGTCGTCAAGAAGCTTAACGAGCATGTCGGTGTTGAAATAATGCTTCGCTACTTCGGAAGTGAACTTTTCCTTTACAATGTTATAGTACTTTTCCTCGCGGAGCCATACTCTTATAGGAACCGGGAAACCGAGTTTCTTCTTGGCTGCCGTCTTTGCAGTCTGAGGCGGAGTATCCTTCTTTGCTGCCTTTCTCATGGCATACTTGGTGATGTACTTCGTCTTGCTGTCGGTATATTCTTTCCTTGTCACCCTGTACCTTGTCGGGATCTTTTCAGCAAGCTTCATAACTTCCTTGTCAAGGAACGGAACGCGGAGCTCAAGGGAATTTGCCATGCTCATGCGGTCTGCCTTAAGGAGTATGTCGCCTGTCATCCACATGTGAAGATCAAGGTACTGCATCTTTGTAACGTCATCCTTGCCCTTTACCTTGTCATAGAAAGGCGCGGTAAGAGTCTGAGGTGACGGTGCATCTGTCTTTACTGCAAGAAGAGCTTTTCTTTCCGCAGGTGAGAACATGTAGGCGTTTCCTATGAAACGTTCCTCTAAAGTTTTTCCCTTTCTGATAAAGAAATTAAGTCCTCTGCGTGAAGGAAGTTTGCTGCAGAGCTTACCGATCTCTTTTCTGATGCCCATAGGCACCTTGTCGTATACCGTTCCGCCCGGCTCGCTGTAGACGTTGTAACCGCCGAATATCTCGTCGGCACCTTCGCCTGAAAGAACTACCTTAAGCTTTTCCGAAGCTATATTACACACAAAGTAGAGTGCAACTGCCGAAGGATCGGCAAGTGGTTCATCCATGTGGTACTGGATCTTCGGAAGAATGCCCCAGTACTCCTCAGGGGTGATGACCTTGCTGGTGTTTTCCTTTCCGATAGCCTTCGAAAAGTTCTTTGCCCAGCCTATTTCATTATATCTTTCGTCGGTACCGAAACCGACTGTAAATGTCTTGTCAACGTTTGCTATAGCAGCGACATAGCTTGAATCGACGCCGCTTGAAAGGAAGCTTCCGACTTCAACGTCACTTACCTTGTGCGCTTCAACTGAGTCGTGCATAACATCTGAGATCTTATTTACCCACTCGTCGAGTTCAGGCTTTTCGTCAGCCTCGAAGTTTATCTCCCAGTAACGGCCGCGTGTGAATCCTTCTGAATTCTTGATAAAGTAATGGGCCGGAGGAAGTCTGAAAACGCCTTTGAAGAATGTCTCTTCAGCAGGTGAATACTGGAATGTAAGATAGTTTTCCAGTGCCGTTTCATTAAGTTCCTTTTTAAATGAAGGGTGTTCAAGAAAGCTTTTTATTTCCGAACCGAAAATGAATGCGCTGTCCATTTCAGCGTAGTAAAGAGGCTTTATTCCGAAGAAGTCTCTTGCACCGAAGAGCTCCTTTGTTTCCTTGTTCCATATAACAAATGAAAACATGCCTCTGAGTTTCGGAAGAATGTCTTTACCGTATTCTTCGTAACCGTGGATAAGTACTTCCGTATCTGAGCCCGTTGCAAATGTGTGGCCTGCCTTCACAAGGTCTTCTCTTATCTGTTTGTAGTTGTAAATCTCGCCGTTGAACACGATAACAAGTGATCCGTCTTCGTTGTACATCGGCTGCGCACCGGCATCAAGGTCAATGATACTGAGTCGTCTGTGACCCAATGCGATCCCGTCATCTATATACTGTCCCTCACCGTCAGGTCCGCGGTGTCTGATCCTTTCCATCATTTTCTTAAGGACAACATTCGTGTTGTCGATCGTGTTAGTAAAACCTACGTATCCACACATAAAAAGCACCCTCCGGTAACTGTGTCAAATTCAATTTTAACTCTTAATAATTATACTATAATACTGAAAAATATGCAATACTGAATTGCCCATAAAAAAAGCCGCACTCCCCCCTGTTAGGTGAGGAATGCGACATTGCATTTTATATTGTTGTTTTAATTACTTTACAAGTTCAAGTGTATCTCTTGCGATAAGAAGTTCTTCGTTTGTAGGAACAACCCATACCTGAACCTTTGAAGCTTCTGTTGAGATCTTCTTGAGTTCGCCGCGGCACTTGTTGAGTTCCTTGTCGATTTCGATACCGAAGAAGCTCATGTCTTCACATGCGCCTTCACGAACTTCAGGAGCGTTTTCACCGATACCGCCTGTGAAGATAACAGCGTCAAGACCGTTCATTGCAGCTGCGAATGAACCGATGTACTTCTTGATCTGGTATGTGAGCATTTCTGATGTGATCTTAGCTCTTTCGTTGCCTTCGTTTACAGCCTTCTGGATGTCACGGTTGTCGCTTGAAACGCCTGAGAGGCCAAGGAAACCTGACTTCTTGTTGAGGTAATCGCTCATTTCAGAAGCTGAAAGATTAAGCTTATTCATGATGTATGTAACAGCAGAAGCATCGATAGCACCTGATCTTGTACCCATGATAAGACCATCGAGTGGTGTGAAGCCCATTGTTGTATCAACTGACTTGCCAGCGTTTACAGCTGTGATTGATGAACCGTTGCCGAGGTGGCATGAAACGATCTTGAGATCTTCAGGCTTCTTGCCGAGTGTTTCAGCAAGCTTAGCTGTTACGAAACGGTGTGATGTACCGTGGAAGCCGTACTTACGAACGTGGAGATCCTTGTAGCATTCGTAAGGAACACCGTACATATATGCCTTAGCCGGCATTGTCTGATGGAAACCTGTATCGAATACAACAACCTGCTTAACGTCTGCAGGGATAACCTTCTTACATGCACGGAGTGCAAGTGCGTGAGCGTGGTTGTGAACAGGAGCAAGATCTGCAAGGCCGTCGATCTGGTCGATAACTTCGTCTGTAGCGATGCATGTCTTTGAGAATACTTCAGCACCCTGCACGATTCTGTGACCTACTGCTGAGATCTCATCCATTGACTTGATTACTGAAGCGTCGCCTGTTGTAAGAACTTCAACGAGCTTTTCAAAAGCTTCTGTATGTGTCGGGAAATTGCAGTCTGTGTCAACTGTTCTTCCGTCAAATGTTTTATGTGAAATGTGACCGCCGATTCCGATTCTGTCGCAGTTACCCTTTGCGATAACTGATTCGTCAGTCATATCGATAAGCTGATACTTGAGTGATGAGCTTCCGGCATTGATTACTAAAATTTTCATTATATCCGTTCCTTTCAGAATTAAAATATTTTGATGTTATCAAACAAAAATCCAATTATTAATTATATACCTTACGAGTATTTTTTTCAAGTCTTTTTCTGTAAAATCTGCTTTTTAAACAAATCCGAACTCTATCCTTAAGTATTTACACTACATGCAATTTGTGTTATAATAAAATGTACAGTATTTTATCGGGAGGACGATCTGATGAAGGTTGCAGGTATAGTCTGTGAATACAATCCATTTCACAACGGACACAAATATCATATCAGAAAAACTAGAGAAAACGGAGCAACACACATCGTAGCTGTAATGAGCGGAAACTTCGTTCAGCGCGGCGACGTAGCGATCATGGACAAATTCGAAAGAGCAAGAGTAGCCGTTCAGAACGGTGTCGATCTTGTACTTGAACTCCCTGTTCCATATGTTCTTCAGAGTGCTGAAGGTTTCGCAAGAGCAGCAATGTATATTTTCAATTCAATAGGATGTGTTGACGAACTCTCCTTCGGAAGCGAATGCGGCGACCTCGACAAACTCATCGAAGCAGCACACGCAACAATAAAAGTTGCTGACACACCTGAACTCAAATTCATGCTCGACAACGGCGCAGCCTTCCCTGCTGCCGTTCAGGCACTTGTTGAAAAGAACTACGGCAAGGCAATGAGCGACCTTCTGGAGGTCTCAAATGCCAACAATGTTCTTGCAATTGAATACATAAAGGCTATCTCCTACCTTAACTCAAAAATAGTTCCTTTCACTATAAAGAGAAAGAACGCCGGTCACGACGACATGAACGTCAAGGAAAATTTCGCAAGCGCATCTTTCATCAGACAGAACGTTACAGATATAAATTATTCCGACCTTATGCCGGCTGACATGTTCGAAACTCTGTCACAGGCAGTCAAGAACGGCAAGTACGGTTCAATGGCTAATCTCGAAAAGGCGATCATGTACTGCATGAGAACAAACTCACCTTCAAGACTCCGTGAAGTGCCTGATGTGGCACAGGGCCTTGAAAACCGTATCTTCGAAGCCAGAACTGCTTCAACCGTTTCGGAAATGATGGACATGATAAAGAACAAGAGATATACTCTTGCAAGAATAAGAAGAATCATCCTCTGCGCGCTTCTCGGCATAACTACCGACGACCTGAAGACTCCGCCGGTATATGCAAGAATACTCGCAGTAAACGAACGCGGAACAGATATTCTTCACATAGCAAAGGAAAAATCTCGCATGCCGATGGCAACATCTCTCGCAAGACTCAGCGAGATAAACGCAGTAGCCAAGAGACTTGCAGAACTCGAATCCTTCTCAACTGACATATACAATCTTGCAATGGACAGACCTGATCCTATCGGAACAGATTACCGTGCAAAGGTAAGTGTTATCCAGACGCTCACAAACAGCCTTTCGGAAAGTCTCGACATCCCGGTCTGAGCGGAATACATATATGATCAAAGGCGTAATATTTGATATGGACGGGACACTTATCGATTCCATGGGGAGCTGGTCGGAATGCGACCAGAGATTTCTTAAGGAGAACGGCATCGATCCGCCTCCGGGGATCTCGGATGTAATGAAAAGCCTCAGCATGGAGGAATGTGCCCGTTACTTTATTGATCTCGGCGTAAATATGGAGCCGCAGCAGATAACCGACCGTATCGAGGAAATGGTTATGGACGAATACGCGACTTCCATCCCGCTGAAACCTTATGTGACTGAAACTCTCGACACACTCGACCGTTACGGCATACCGTACTGCGTTGCCACAGCAAATTACAGGACGCTGACGGACACTATACTCAAGCGCTTCGGGATATATGACCGGTTTAAATTCATCTATACATGTGAAGAAAACGGAATAAAGAAAGACGACCCGGAGTTCTTCGGAAAGGTCTGCGCTCTGCTCGGTACAGAAAAAGAAAGCACAGCAGTTGTCGATGACGCACTTCACTGTATCGAATCTGCAAAAGGTGCAGGATTTTTCGCGGTAGCTGTATTTGACAGCGGAAATGCAGACTGGAAGAAAACTTCTGAAACTGCCGACATTGCGACAGATGATCTGCACGGATTTACCGAATTCATAAAAGCGCAGCGTAAAGGAGACGATAAGATTTAATGAAAACAGAACAGATATTAAATAAAATCGAACGCAGATTCCGGAAATACTATATTCCCGGCCTTATGGGCTATGTCATATTCGGAATGGTTATAGTATTTATTATGGATGCGATCATTTGTCCGATGATGAACAAGCAGTACCTCTCCCCGCTCATCAGTTTCGACCGCGATCTGATATTGCACGGACAGATATGGCGAATAGTTTCATTCGTTTTTGAACCGATAACATACCAGCCGTTTTTCTTGATATTCACCCTGTACTTTTACTGGATGATAGGAAACGTGCTCGAAAACAACTGGGGAGCATTCCGGTTCAACCTTTATTTTTTCACATCAATGCTGGGAGCGATAATCGCCGGATTCATAACCGGATACGCAAGCAATTCCTACATGATACTCACCATGTTCCTTGCATTCGCAGTAATCGCCCCTGATATGCCGATAATGCTGTTCTTCTTCATTCCGATAAAGATCAAGTATCTGGCATATGTCGATGCAGCATTGCTCCTGATATCCTTCATAATATCAGGCTTTTCCGGAAAAATAGCCATTCTGCTCTCGATAATAAACTTCATCCTTTTCTTCGGAGAAGCATTGATGGTAAGAGCAAGAATGAGGATAAATCACTGGAAGTACAAGATGAAAAATAAAAGATAATTCGAAATCTCACAAAAATCAACAGGTCACAGTTTGAATGTTTAAACTGTGACCTGTTTTTTGTGCTTTATCCATTATAAAAAATCGCATACACCAGAATAACGGCAAAAAATAAATTGAACGAACCTACGATAATGTTCTCCGTTTTTCTGATTTTACTGTAATTTGAATAATATTTGTATTGCCGCAGATGATCATCAATAAACGGAGTTGCAAGACAACTGATAAAAGCAATAATCAAAAAAACAGCATCACTTATATCATCCTTACCGCTAAAGAAGCTCTCATGCAATAGTACCTTACTAATAAAATACTTAACCGATACACCTGCAAATAATCCGGATAACCAGTACACCACTTCACGTGCATGTATTTCTCTATTGTATGCCATAATCCTTGTCTCCCTGTGTATATGTATCTATACGGTTTTGTCGTCTTATTTAAGTATAGCATATCTCGGTTAATGCGGCAACACTGCCTTTTATTTCTATTTTTGCATTCATCATTACTATTTTATTACTGACCCGGCGCTTTTTTGGAGAGTAATAGAGACAACCGGGCTGCGCGTAAGCGCAGTCCGGTTTTTAATAGCAGTATTCAGCCCGCAGGGTTGAATACTACCTTGATGAACTGTTCGGAATTTCCGAACAGTTCTATCTTTTCCACGTGCCACAACCTTTACGACATGCCGTTAAGGTATTCCGTCACCTTGCTCTGGATATTCTCTGCGGCTTCTTCTGAAGAAATATCACCGTCAAAAAACGGCTGTGTTTCCTTGTTAACGATATTCATAACACCCCTGTAAAGCGTATCGGAAAATACCGGTCTGTTTATGAA
>JBGUVZ010000616.1:0-12537 GCA_045220685.1 Oscillospiraceae bacterium
ATACACCAGAACGGTCCTCGGATATAACGGATTCAAAACTTCAAACTGGAGAATGATGTCCAGAAACGATCTTCCTAACCTTGACGAGAAGTGCAACGAATACTGCGACGATCTTCAGTTCCCGATCATCGTAAAGCCGGCAAACTTCGGTTCCTCAGCAGGAATAAGCATGGCAGAGGACTTTGAAACACTGAAATACGCAGTCAAGATGGCTCTTACACAGGACGAAAAGGTAGTTGTTGAAGAGTTTGTCGAAGGTGAGGAACTTCAGGTAGCTGTCATCGGATATGACAATATCAACGTATCGGCACCTGGTGAAGTAAGAATCGAACGTGAAGGAACAGACTTTAATTCCGGTAACGAAAACGCTGAATTTATAGTTCCTGCAGATCTTCCGGATTATACGGCAGCACAGATAAGCGAAACTGCGGCTGACGTTTACAGACTTATGGGATGTTCAGGCATGGCACGAATCGACTTCTACCGCAATTATGAAGGCGAAGTAATTATAAGCCAGATAAATCCGGTACCGGAGATCTCACCGGACAGTATGTTTGTAAAGCTTATGGAAGCTGAAGGATATTCTTTCACAGAACTCATCAGCCTTCTTCTTATCCAGGCGATAGATGACTATGACGGAAAGTCGGTGTGCTGATGGCGGAAAAGAAAAGCGGTAAAAAGTTTACAGTCCCTGCGATAATAACGATGACCTGCGTTCATGATGATGACGTGATCAACGAATCAGGGGATTTTGAGCTTACCACCAAGGGCATTTTTTCACGCGAAGGCGATAAGTACCGTATAAGCTACGAAGATTCGGAAGCTACAGGTTTTGAGAATTCAACTACCGTCATTGAAGTTACCGGTTCTGGAAATGCATCTGTAAGACGAGAGGGCGAGGCTCCGTCCGAGCTTGTTCTTGAAGTCGAAAAAAAACATCACTGTCACTACGGAACACCGTACGGCAGCCTTATGCTTGGAGTCTACACGAAGTCAATCGACAACAGACTGAGCGATGACGGCGGAAAACTTGAAATGTGCTATGTTATTGACTCAAACGGTGCTTTTGTTTCAGAAAACTGGATAAGCCTTTCAGTCGAGACTGAATCGGTATGATGGTTGTATAAAATACACAAAAAACCATGAAAAACGCACAATTGTTAATAGTTCGTTCACAATTACACTCCAAAAATGTGGTACAATCTCTAAGGAGCAGTGTGCGCAAAAATCAAAAATTGTAATTTTGATAATAAGATCATATGAATATAATAAAAATCAGAAAGGAATAATGTTATGGCTAACAGATTATTTCAGGGTTTAATTCATCAGATGAATGAGACTGTAGGAGCTACAATAGGTGTTGTTGATGAAACAGCAAATATTATTGCCTGCAGCGACTTCACAAAGATCGGTACAACAAATGAATTCGTTTCACTCGATCTTAATGATTCAACTGATATTTTTATCCGTGACGGCTACACATACAAGCCGTTTGGCTCAAACATGAAGCCGGACTATGCAGTGTTCGTAGAAGGAACAGATGACACAGCTGCAAAGTACGCAAGCATTCTTGCGATCACACTTACAAACATCAAGCAGTATTACGATGAAAAATACGACAGAAACAACTTTATCAAGAATGTAGTTCTTGACAACGTTCTTCCTGGTGATATTGTTATCAAGGCAAGAGAACTTCACTTCAACGCTGAAGTAAGCCGTGTAGTTCTCCTTATCAGAATCGTATCAGCTAACGACATCTCAGCTTACGATGTAATCCAGAACCTCTTCCCTGACAAGAGCAAGGATTTCGTTTTCAACATCACTGAAACAGATATCGTACTTGTTAAGGAACTCAAGAACGCTATCGATTCAAAGGATCTTGAAAAGCTTGCACGTTCTATCGCAGACACACTCAGCGGTGAATTCTATACAAGAGTAAACGTTGGTATCGGTAATCCGGTAGTAGGCGTTAAGGAACTCGCACGTTCATTCAAGGAAGCTCAGACAGCCCTTGAAGTAGGTAAGGTATTCGACACAGATAAGGTTATCGTAAGCTACGACAATCTCGGTATCGCAAGACTCGTTTACCATCTTCCAACAACACTCTGTGAAACATTCCTTCACGAAGTATTCAAGAGAGGAAGCATTGAGTCACTCGATCACGAAACACTCTTTACTATCCAGCGTTTCTTCGAGAACAACCTCAACGTTTCTGAAACATCAAGAAAGCTCTTCGTTCACAGAAACACACTTGTTTACAGACTTGAAAAGATCAAGAAGCTTACAGGTCTTGACCTCCGTGAATTCGATCATGCGATCATCTTCAAGATTGCACTCATGGTAAAGAAATATTTATCAGCAAACCCTGTAAAGTTCTGATGAAAACAAACACAATGAAATTAGGCGGTGTATCATTTGGTAGATCTTAAAAATGTATGTGTCGCATACAACAAGGGGCACAACGTTATCAACGGGATAGACATCCACATCGATGACGGTGACTTCACATTTATCGTTGGTGCGTCAGGTGCAGGAAAAAGTACGCTTATCAAGCTCCTTCTGAAAGAAGTTGATGCCTGTGACGGTACAGTCATGGTAAACGGCTTTAACCTAAGAACTCTGAAGAAAAGCAGAGTGCCTAAGTTCAGAAGAACAATAGGCGTTGTATTTCAGGATTTCAGACTGATCCCTTCCATGACGGTATATGAGAATATTGCGTTCGTTCTTCGTGTTATCAACGCACCAAGATCATATATCAAAAAGAGGGTTCCTTATGTTGTTGGTCTGGTTGGACTTCAGGATAAAATGAAGTCTTATCCGAACGAGCTTTCAGGCGGTGAACAGCAGCGTGTTGCTCTTGCAAGAGCGCTTGTAAATGACCCTAAGCTTCTGATAGCTGACGAACCTACCGGAAACGTCGATCCTGAACTTTCTCAGGAAATCGTAGGCCTTCTCAAGGCTATAAATCAGTGCGGCACAACTGTCGTAATGGTTACTCACGAACATGAACTCGTCAAGCATTTCGGCGGTCGTCTTATCAACATCAATCAGGGTACAGTAATCTATGACGATGTTATTGACGGCGATGCTGAAACAGAAACTACTGACGAAACAATTTAAGGAGTGATTTTTCATAGGCAGTTTATTTTACCTTATCGGACAGGGATTTAAAAATATCTGGCATAACAGAGTAATGGGTATTGCAACTTTCTGTGTTCTTATGGTATCTCTGCTTCTGGTCGGTGTATCTTCTCTTTTTGTAATGAATATCGAGATACTTTTAGGCTCCATTGAAAACAAGAACGAACTTGTTCTTTTCCTCAAGGACAGCGTTACGGAAGAAATGCTTCCGGATGCCCAGAAACAGATCAGCGCACTTCCAAATATAGCGAGCGTTAAGTACTATCCTAAGGAAGAGGCACTTGAAAACTATATCGCACAGATGAAGGAGTACGAAGAGGTTTTCGACTCGATCAGAGATGACAATCCGCTTCCGAATGCGTTCAACATCAGCATAGCAGATACTTCAAAAATGACTGATACTGTTAAGGCACTGAGTGCATTCGACTTTACTGAAAAAGTTAAAGCTCCTACAGAATTTGCACAGATCCTCACCCGATTAAGAAAAGTAGTGTTTATTATATCTATAGCGCTTCTTACAGCACTTATCATAGTATCTCTCATTATGATCTCAAATTCAACGAGAGCCAGCGTTTACGCAAGAAGACGAGAGATCAACATTATGAAGTATGTTGGCGCTACAAATTCATTCATACGTATGCCGTTTTTCTTCGAGGGCCTTTTCACCGGATTTGTTTCAGGTGTGGGCGCTTATGTGGTAACATATTACGGTTATACAACTCTGATGGATATAATCACTAATAACATTGCATTCTGGGAGACAATTGGTGTATCAGAACCTCTTCCGTTCAGCCAGATCAAGTATACGATGCTTGCTATCTATCTCTGTATAGGTGCTGTCATCGGTGCACTCGGAAGTGTAATCAGTACAACCAAGCATCTTCAGGTATAAAACTAAAGTTTTTGATTCGCATGCCAGCAGTTTTCTGCTGGCATGGTTTTTTCAGGAGACTTCAATGATGAAAGCAAATAAAAGTATCGTTATCGCTGTGGCATGTACGGCAATGCTGACTTTTTCGGCAACCTATTCCGCAATGAAATACAGCGATATGAAAAAACTCAAGGAATTTCAGCTGCTTGCAGAAGCTGAAAATATAATTGCAAAGCATTTTTACTACGACGCATCTGACAGTGAAAAGCTTATCGATTCAGCTGTCGGCGGATATGTTTCCGCACTGGAAGATCCTTATTCAAGATACCAGAGCATAAAGCAGACTGAGGAGCGAAATGAAAGCCATTCCGGTCTTAAAACGGGAGTTGGTATCACCGTGCTCAACCGTGAGGACGGATATATGGAAGTCGTTGAGGTAAATTCAAAGACCCCGGCGGAAAAAGCAGGAATGCAGGCAGGGGATATAATCAAAAAACTTGACGGCAGCAACGTAAAGGATATGGGCTATGAAGAGGCGGTAAACTATATCAAAACCGGCGAGGTGGATTCAGTTGTAAAGATCACCGTTGAGCGTGACGGAAACATTATCGACTTTGACATAAAACGTGAAAAGATCGATATTATTACTGCAACGTCTGAGATGATCGATAACATCGGTGTAATAAAAATCAGCCAGTTCAACGACAAGACTCCTGAACAGGTGAAGAACTGTTTTGATGACTGTAAGGAAAAAGGCGCAAAGGGAATAATTTTTGATGTCAGAAACAACGGCGGCGGCCTTGTTACTGCAGTTGAGGAGTGCCTTGATCCGCTGCTTCCGGAAGGAAAGATAGCTGTTGCCATCTACAAGGACGGAAAGGAAGAAACCATAGTTTCCTCTGATGCGGAAGAGACCGATATGCCGATGACAGTTCTCATGAACGGAAATTCAGCAAGCGGCGCCGAGTTGTTTGCCGCTTCGCTCCGTGATTTCAAGGGAGCTGAACTTGTAGGTGAAACATCTTTCGGTAAAGGAATAATGCAGGATACGTTTTCACTTAGCAACGGCAGCACCGTCGTACTGACAGTTGCTGAGTACAAAACAACAAAATCAGACTGTTACCACGGCGTCGGACTTATTCCTGACTATGAAGTATTTCCGGCAGAAGGTGTCGAAGATGCACAGCTTGACAAAGCCCTTGAGGTAATAAAAAGTAAGATCGGATGAGCAATAAGGATTGACTTTATTCGCTTATTGTAGTAAAATATAATAGCATATAAATTTTGATGTTGAGGAGAGTGCGTTATGGCAGAAAAAAAGCAGATGTCCCGTGAAGGTTACGAAAAACTTGAACAGGAATTAAACTATCTTATAACAGTCAGAAGAGCTGAAGTTGCTCAGAAGCTCAAGGAAGCAAGATCATTCGGTGACTTGTCAGAAAACGCTGAATACGATGAAGCTAAGAACGAACAGGGTATTCTCGAAGCTACAATTGCCGAAATGGAAAGCATCATTGCCAATGCTGAGATCGTTGAAGACGACAGTATCTCAACAGATCAGGTCGGCGTTGGTTCAACAATCGAGATCAAGCGTGAAGGCAACGATAAAATAGAAAAATTCAAGATCGTAGGTTCATCAGAAGCAGATCCTGCTGAAGGCAAGATCTCAGATGATTCACCTATAGGCAAGGCTGCTCTCAGAAAGAAAGCCGGAGATACATTTACAGTTGATGCACCTGTAGGCGAACTTAAGTTCGAGATCATCTCTATTTCAAAGTAAGAAAGGCAAGGTTTGTTTAATGAGCGAAAACCAGACAAACGGTCAGCTTCAGGAAGAAGTTCAGGACATTAACATATTAAAGAAGGTAAGGATCGAAAAGTTCGAGGAATTAAAGAAGAACAACAAGAACCCTTACGAGATCACAAAGTTCGATGTAACAGCAAAGAACGCAGTGATCAGAGAAAAATTCGAGGAAATGGAAAACCAGACTGTTGTTATCGCAGGCCGTATCATGAGCTGGCGTGACATGGGTAAGGCTAACTTTATCGATGTTCGTGACGATACAGACAGAATGCAGGTTTACATCCGTATGAACGACATCGGCGAAGATGTTTTTGCTGAATTCAAGAAGTGGGATATCGGCGACATCATCGGTGTTGAAGGTTTCGTTTTCCGTACAAAGAAGGGCGAGATCTCAGTTCACGCACAGAAGATCACACTCCTTTCAAAGTCACTCCTTCCGCTTCCTGAAAAGTGGCACGGACTCAAGGATCAGGATATGAGATACCGTCAGCGTTACGTTGACCTCATCTGCAACCCTGAAGTTAAGGATACTTTCGTAAAGAGAAGCATGATCCTCCGCGAGATCAGACAGTACCTCGACAACCTCGGATATCTTGAAGTTGATACACCTGTTCTCCACACACTCGAGATCGGTGCAGCTGCAAGACCGTTCGTTACTCACCACAATGCACTCGGCATGGATATGTATCTCCGTATCGAAACAGAGCTCTACCTCAAGAGACTTATCGTTGGCGGATTCAATAAAGTATACGAAGTAGGACGTATTTTCAGAAACGAAGGTATGGATACTTCACACAACCCAGAGTTTACATCCATCGAAATGTATCAGGCTTTCACTGACTACAAGGGTATGATGGATCTTATCGAAGACCTTTATGTAACACTTACAAGAAAGATCTGCGGCAAGGATGTTATCACATACCAGGGTGTTGAGATCAACATGGGCGCTCCGTGGGAGAGACTCACAATGATCGAAGCAGTTAAGAAATACGCTGGTGTTGACTACAACGAATGGAAGACTGACGAAGAAGCAAGAGCATGTGCAAAGGCTAAGAATGTAAACGTTGAAGAAGGCGAAGCTGCAACAAAGGGACACGTTCTTATTGCATTCTTTGAAGAATTCGTTGAAGACAAGCTCATCCAGCCGACAATCATTTACGATTATCCGGTTGAAAACTCACCGCTTGCTAAGAGAAAGCCTTCAGATCCTGCATTCACAGAAAGATTTGAATACTTCATCTACGCAAGAGAAATGGGTAACGCATTCTCAGAACTCAACGATCCTATCGATCAGAGAGAACGTTTCGTTAAGCAGGTTGAAGCAAAGAGAGCACAGGGCGCAAATGCTGAAGTTGATGAAGACTTTGTAACAGCTCTCGAATATGGTATGCCTCCTACGGGTGGCCTCGGATTCGGTCTTGACCGTCTTGTAATGCTCCTCACAGACAGTGCTTCTATCAGAGACGTACTTCTCTTCCCGACAATGAAGCCTCTCGGAACAGACAACAGACAGAAGGCTGCTGAGGAAGATGCTGAACTCGAAGCTCCTGCAAAGGACGAAGTTATCGACTTCTCAAAGGTAGAAATCGAACCTCTGTTCAAGGATTTCGTTGACTTTGAAACATTCTCAAAGAGCGACTTCCGTGCAGTTAAGGTGCTTGCGTGTGAAGCAGTTCCGAAATCAAAGAAGCTTCTCAAGTTCACACTTGATGACGGTACAGGCGAAGAAAGAACTATCCTCAGCGGTATCCACGCTTACTATGAACCTGAAGAACTCATCGGAAGAACACTTATCGCTATCACAAACCTTCCTCCGCGTGCAATGATGGGCATTGAATCAAACGGTATGCTCCTCAGTGCAGTTCACACAGAAGAAGGCGAAGAAAAGCTTCACCTCCTTATGGTAGACAGACACATACCTGCAGGTGCAAAGCTTTACTGATAAGTAATATAAAACAGAATTAAAAATATCCGACCCGCGAAAAACTTTCACGGGTCGGTTTCTTTCAGGGGTGGTGTATGTGAGAAAAATAAGCAAGCCGGATCATGTTCGTTATTTGTCGGCAGGAAGTGGATTCATCCTTCTGGGATGTATCGTTTATCTTGCGATTGTAGCAAAGACCGGAAAAGGGATACCGTGTATTTTTTACCGTTTTCTCGGACTAAAATGTCCCGGATGCGGAATGACCAGAGCAGCTGTCAGCATAGTTCGCGGAGATCTGAAGGCAGCTGCGGGATATAACATAATGAGTGTAACCGTCATGCCGGCGCTGTTTGTTTATCTTGTGTACCGTGTGATCAGGGAAGAAGGCTTTAACAATAAAGATGTTGAAGTATGGGAGTATTCCTTTTTTATAATTATCTTTATGGTGGCCTTTTTTTATACGATTTTAAGAAATTTTTTATAGTAATAAAGTGAATGTCATGACAGAACAGACATTCACTTTTTGTTTGCTCTTTTCAGTATAAAAAACTTCAATTAAAAAAGTATGCGATTTTTATTGATTATGCACGAATTTTATGATATAATAATTATCGATGCGGTCTTTAAGACCAGTTTGGTACGTGAATCAATCTGCAGCAGAGTCTGCAGGACCGGCAGTTTCGTCGGACAGACAAAAAAACAGGAGGTCAATGCATGGCTGAAAAGAACAAGGGGCATAAGGGGTTAATAGAAACAATTAACGAATCAAGAAGCACAAAGCTTCATGCCGCTTCTGATAAAGTGCGTGATGCTGCAGCTAAAAAGGATAAGAAAGACGAGGAGTATCAGAAAAAACTTCACCGTGAAAAGATAGAACTTCTCAAGGCGAAGCAAGGGATTACAGACGGAAGTGAACTTGCCGGACCTGAAGAGAAAAAGGAATATACGTTTTTCCAGAAGGTTGGCGCATTCTTCTACTGCAACAAGGCTATGATCGTTCTCGGAAGCTTCTTTGTTCTTCTGGCAGGATTCCTTGGATACGACTACATCAGAAGGCCGGACCCTGACTTTACCGTGATGGTGCTTTCATGCAGTGATGAGATGGGCAGAAGCTGTGAAAAACTTGAAGCCATTATAAATGAATATGCCGACGACATGAACGGAAACGGCGACATTCTTTCATCTGTTTACTACATGCCTCTCTGTGACATGACTGATCAGGTAACCTATGATGACGAAGATGAAAAAACTGATTCCGGCAAAAACGTTGTAAATGCAGAAAGTGCAGCAGAACCGGAAGAAACTGAGGCTGTGTCTGAAAACGAACCTAAGAAGTCGCAGGACATTTACACACAGCAGGCAAGTTCTGCCAAGCTCTTCACACTTATGCAGACCGGAGATACCATAATGGTCATCTCTGATAATGACGCAAACATATTCCTTCTTCCTGACCAGACACTCGAAGATCTTGAAGCTCTTTACCCTGGAAACGAACATGTAAAGGGATACGGCTTCTATCTTTCCGGAACAAAGTTTGCTGAAGAGACAGGATATGAAGACGAAGTTCCTGAAGATCTTTACATCGGTTTAAGAAAGGTCCAGAAGGGCGCTCGTTACAAAGATGAAATGCAGAAAAACTACGACGAAGCCAAAAAGATACTTGACGCCCTTGTTGAGCGTTTTTCATAATCCAAAACACACGAAAGGATCAGTTTTATGAGTAAATTATGTCAGTACTGCGGTGCTGAAATGGACAACGAGGCACTGGAATGTCCTGAATGCCTGAAAAAAATCCCCGGGGCTGATACGATAAAGAAAAGGAAAGAAGCCGAAAAGAAGGAAAAGCAGAAGAAGATTCTAAAGATAACCTGCGGATCACTTCTTGCTGCAGCTTTTATAGCAGGACTTACATTGCTTGTCCTTCATTTTACGAGAAAGCCGTCCGACATCTACATGAAACCGGTAAAGAACTATATTTACGGATGCGTTTCAAATGAATACGATGATTACATATCGGCTTTCCCTGAATACTATCAGCAGCTGTTAAGTGAGCAGTACGCGTATGTTGTCATGAATGAAATGCCGAATACGCCTGAAAAGATCCATACTGCGGATCTTCTATACTTCGATCAGTATTACCGCGCCATTGCCAATAAATACGGCACAGATTTTGATATCACATACAAGATCTATGAAGAGAAGCATCTTAATGATGAAGAACTGAAAAAATATACAGATGAGTTCCGTTCATTTGATACTGAGAATTTAAGTGATGTATCATTCTCAGAAGGCTATGAGCTTACAGTTGCATTCACTGTAAAGGGCAATCTCGGATCAAAGACTTTTACGGAAAAGAACTTCCCGGTACTTAAAATAGATGATACATGGTACATCATGACATTCATCGACTTCTTCAAGGAAGATGAAGACACAAGTCTTCAGAACATTAACTAAACATCAAAAAAAGCTGTGCACCATTGTGATGCACAGCTTTTGTGTTGTCAGTCCGTTTCAAGTCTTATTACATTGTCAAACAGAGCATAGAACTTCGGCGGAATGATCTTGTTGATATGACATTTTCCGAAGAACCATTTGCTGTATACGCAGTCTGTAAGAAGCTGTTCGAAAAATCCGTCAGTCTCAAGATGGTCGTAAATATCAAGATCAAGACATTTCTTTAATGACTGCGGAGGCTCGTGAGTGATTATGTAGTCGATTATGCCTTCGTTGAGAGTAATGTTTCTTAAACCTTCCTCGACTTCCTCTTTTGTAGGCTGTTCCTGCTCGAACCAGGTGTTGGTTTCTTTTCTGATGTCGATGTCGGGACTCTGTCCGCCGCCGAAGGTAAAGAATTTCTTTCCTTCAATAGTATAGACCTGACCGCGTTTAAGATGGATGATGTTGTCTGAGATCTGACCTGCTATACCGCCGTTCCAGCTTATTTCAGGATACTGGGCAAGAAGGTCGAAGTTTTCATGACATCCGTCTATGAATGCGATCGTGTAGCGGAGCTCGTCAAGTTTTCTGAGCATATTCATCTCGGCACGGCTGCCGTCCCAGATGAAGCCGAAATCGCCGCATACTATAAGAGTATCGTCTCTTCTGAGCTTTCTGGTAATTGAATCTCTGAATCGTGAGATATCACCGTGAGTATCGCCTGTTATATATATCATTGGATCACCTTTACACTAATTTGCAGTGAACAAAAATGAACGCTGCAAAAATGATTTTTGCCGTATACAGTCAGGAAAAAGCTCCGTGATGTAAATGGCTGACATTCACTATATCTACTATTCTATCATAAAATCATTCAGACGTAAATGATTTATTTTATTTTTGTGAAAATTTTTACGGAAAACCCCTTTTATTGCGGCCTGAAATTTGATATAATATATTCGTATGAAAAAAATCAAGCTTTTGAGGAGATGCAGAATGAAAAGATTTATCAGTATGCTTACGGTATTGATGGTGCTGTTCACTTTTTCGGTGTATGTTTCACCTGACAGAGTACAGGCGCTGTCATTCAGACCAACATTCCAGCTGGACAGTGATGCTGGTATCCTTTATCACGTGGATACCAAGACAGTTGTTTTTGAAAAGAACGCTGACAAGCAGTGCAGTCCTGCACAGACAGTCCAGATAATGACTGCAGCTGTTGCCATTGACAAGGCTCAGAGCATGGAGGCTGTAATAGAAATACCTGCTAATGTATACAATGAATTTGAAAAATACCGCGCAAAGTATCCGTCTGAAAGTTTTCCGTATAACGAAGTAACAAGTTCGTATCTTGCGGAAGGTGAGCAGCTCAAGGTCCAGGATCTTATCAGTGCTATGCTTCTTGAATCTTCATGTGAAGCAGCTTACGCACTTGCATATGTTATCGGACAGGGAAGCGTACAGAACTTTGTTAATATGATGAACGAAAAGGCTGCAGAAATAGGATGTACAGGAACCAATTTCACAAATCCTCACGGCCTTTACGATGAAAAGCAGTATACTACCGCAAGGGATATGCTTAAAATCACTGAATATGCAATGAGTCTTCCGGGCTTTGCAGAATATGCACAGGCTGTAACAGTAAAGACCGGTGCTACCAATATGTCAGCTGAAGGACACGAGTTCAACAACGTAAACCTTATGATGAACCCTTCAAGCGATTACTACTATCAGGGAACTAAGGGTGTCAAGACCGGTAACTCAAACCAGTCAGGAAGATGTCTTGTTACTAAGGCAACACGTGACGGTGAAAGCTATCTTGCTGTTCTTTTTAACGCTCCGTTTAAGGAAGACGAATATGAAAATGATATTTTCACACATCTTAATGACGCAGTGAAGCTTTTTGACTGGGCGTTTACAAATCTCGAGCACAAAGTAGTGCTTGAGGAAACACAGGAAATCGGTTCTCCTAAGATCCGCTTTGCCAAGGGCAAGGACTACATCAACCTGAAACCGGAACACGATGTAAAGTGCATGTGGCTTTCAACTGTTGATACGTCAAACATTATCACCGAGATCGACTACGTATACGACGAAGTAAGTGCACCGATTAAGGCTGGTGAAAAGCTCGGTACACTCAAACTCCGCTATCTTGACAACGAGATCGGAACAGTTGACCTGGTTGCGTACAGTGATGCGGAATTTTCATACACTAAATATCTCTCAGAAGTTTTTACTACATATCTTAAATCATCATCACTGAAAAGTGCGCTTCGTATAGCGACCGGACTTTCAGTTCTCTACCTTGTTTTCGTAGGTTACATTATCAACCTTCGCGCGAAGAAGCGCAGGGAACAGAAG
>JBGUVZ010000617.1:0-5279 GCA_045220685.1 Oscillospiraceae bacterium
ATGCAGCAGGGAATGATGCAGGGTCAGTACGGCGGAATGCCAAACCAGCAGCAGAACATGATGAACGCTCAGTACATGCAGCAGGGAATGATGCAGGGGCAGTACGGCGGCCAGAATATGATGAACGGTCAGTATATGCAGGGACAGGGCATGATGAATGGCCAGTACATGCAGCAGCAGGAGGAAATTAATCCTCAGTATCTGCAGCAGCAGAATTTGAACGAAGGCAAGAAATAATTAAATCTTGATTTATAAATATTAAAACTAAAAACGACATCCGGGATATGATATTCCGGATGCCGTTTTGTGTACAAGGAGATTTTTAAATTGATCAGAGCAGTAATATTTGATATGGACGGTACGCTTATAGATACAGAAAAATATTATCAGGAATTCTGGCCTAAAGCGCTTGTGGAATTCGGTTATGAGATAACAAAAGAACAGACTCTTTCCATAAGAAGCCTTGGCAGACCTTTTGCACCTCAGAGATTCCGTGAATGGTACGGCGATGCCTTTGACTACATAAAGGTCAGAGAAAAACGCAAGGAACTTATGAATGCCCGTCTTGCCGAGACTGGTATAGAGCTTAAGCCGGGTGCAGTCGAGATCTTAAGTTTCCTTAAGGAAAACGGCATTGCAGCCGCTGTTGCCACTGCATCTGATATGACACGTACGGAAAAATATCTTGATGAGGCCGGAATAAAACACTTTTTCACAAAGCTTATCAGTGCGACAATGGTGGAAAAGGGTAAACCGGCTCCGGATATTTATCAGTATGCATGCGCAGAACTCGGACTTTCTCCTGAAGAATGCATGGCAGTGGAGGATGCACCTAATGGTATAATTTCAGCCGGCAAAGCCGGCTGTAAGGTGGTTATGGTTCCTGATATGACCGGTCCCGACAGTGAGGTCGAGCCGTATCTTTATGCCTGTGTTGACAGGCTTGATGATATTATAGGTCTTCTTACCAGAGAAAATCGTCAGTGACAGCCTGTCCTTCCTGATTCTGAGCAGCTTCAGGATTTTCTGCCGGGTTGTTCTGATTTGTTTCAGGAGTGTAGTTCTGCACCGCTTCAGGATTTTCCGCAGAATTGTTCTGAGCTGTCTCTGGAGTATAGTTCTGCACAGCTTCAGGTGTTTCGTCTGAGTTGTTCTGTTTTTCACTAAGTTGTTTTTCAAGTTCCGGTGATCCTTCACGCATGAAACTCCATTCTGCATTTACAGAAGCTCCGTCGCTGTTCAGAACAGTTCCTTCAAAAGTAAGCTTTCCATCGCTTTCAAGTCTTATGGAAGCATCCTTTACTATATTGTTTTCTGTTAGTGAAGCGTACCACATTGAAGTGGTGGTTGTTCCGCCAAGGCAGAAACACAGCGGTGAAGTATCGCTCTGAAGTGATCCTGTGAGCTGATATGAATCACCGCTTATCACAAGAGCGAGCTGACTGTTGTCACTGGTCTGGAAGTAGTTGTTTCCGGATGAGAATCCGCCTGTTCTTATCCATTTTCCTTCCAGATCTGTGTACTGGTATTTTTCCTTAGGATCAGTAACTCTGAAGAATCCTTTCAGTTCAGCGATAAGCTGTTTCAGCGATTCACTGTCAATGTTTTCAATATCGCCTGAAGTCAGTACGCCTATGCTGCTCTGAGTGAGTTTATAGCCGTTTCTGAACATAAGATCTGATATGGCATGGGAGTAGCCGGCACGGTCTGATTCACCGCTCCCATTGTAATATGCGGTATAGACACTGCTGAATTTTTCATATATTCTTGAACGAAGCATCCTTTCTGAAAGGGTGCCGTTTTCGTATATATATTCTTTTTCACTTTCACGTATTTTATTCTGCTCTTCCTCTTTTACAGAACGCCATATATAGTGCCTTGTACCATTACCGTCTGTACACATAAGCTTGTCTGTAACAGGGTAGAGAGAAGGGTAGTCACTGTCTTTTGAAACCGTCTGTGCCAGACTGCTGCGGTCTTCTGAAACCTCATATATTCTGAAGCCAGGATCGGAAAGAATGAGTTCACTTCTGCCGTTTCCGTCAAGGTCACTTATAAAGATATATGATGAATCACCTTTGAGTTCCGGGAGCTTTGATGTTATGAGATCAACCTGACGCTTTGAATCGTCGTCGAGACGGCCGTAAAAGTCTTCGGTGTGTTCATATACTTTTTCATGAGGAATATCTTCTGAAGTAATATCCTCTGAAACTTCATCAGTGCTGTTTTCATTAACTGTATCGGTTGATGCAGGTGTGCTTATCAAGTTATCACTGTTATTGCTGCAAGAGAAAAGGGATAAAGCGAGCATAAGTGAAACAGCAGCCAGTGCGATATTATTCTTTTTCAATTGATTCTCCTTCCGCACATCTTTTAACCGGATATGCTTTAAAATCAGAGTGTTATAATATTTTTACGTTTCATATCAATATAAGATATACACATATAGTAAATTATAGCATATTCGAATACTCCTTTCAAGAAAATATGTATCAATTTTTAAGAGTATATTATGCCGAAAGTTGTACACTCTGACTGTAAATTGGATTAAAAATTCATAATATAATCGATTACACTATTGAAATTTCAACTTTTGTATGTTAAAATAAGAGTATAAGTTTATAACCTGTAAACGGAGGTAAAGTTAAATGAAAAAAATTAAAAACAGGCTTTTGTGCGTATGTGCGATCGTCTCGGTGATGATCTTTACATACGTACTTCCGCTGTTCGGTGTACAGACCGCTCCCGTTTATGTTTCGGCAGTTTCTACCGACTATCCGGTACAGCTGATGAATATTGTATCAGCTGAAAATGACGGTATCGTACTCAGCGAAACAGGAACAGCAGACAGTTCGCCTCTTGCTGCGGCCGAACTTGGAGGTAGTCTTGCATGTTCATGGCGTTTCGACTACGTTGGTACAGACCAGAACGGCGCATTTTTCAAGATCTGCAGTGCTGAATCAGGAAGACTGATCACTCCTGACAAGTACACTGTTCAGAATGGCAGCAACATTATCGTCTACGGCAGCGAATCTGAAAAGTGTCAGCACTGGTACGTGATCCCTGTAAACAAGGATCGTCTCGGAAACGGATTCAACTACAAGATCGTAAATTACAATGACACATCACTTGCACTTACTCGTACAGCTGCAGGTATTTCTCTTACCGGCTATACAGGTGACATCTCACAGCACTGGCTTCTCAACTGCGACGGACTTCAGGGATTTGCTGGCTTCTGCTACAATGACAATACAGGCAAAGCCAAAGCATCTGACATAGGCGGTCTCTTCGGTAAGACAGTTGAAGCATCATCATTTGATGAACTCAAGAAATATGCAACATCAGACGAACCGCTTACTATCATTATCACAAAGGATATTGCAGTTTATAATCTCGATCTTAACGGTCAGAGACATATGTGCAAGGCTGGTCGTATCTATGTTCACAACAACAAGACGATCATTGGCAGCTACGGTGCTCACAAGACATTCAATGTTCAGTTCTGTACTGCTTCAAACAGCGGTGTCGGCAACAATATAATCATAAAGAACATTGAAATGGGTCACGACGCTGAATCAAACCACAATGACTCTATCGTATGCTATTTCGGTTCAGGTCAGAACATCTGGGTAGACCACGTAACATTTACAGGCCACAGCAATCACGGAAAAGCTCCTCAGACAGGACAGGTAGATGAAGACAAATTCCTCGCATGCTGCTATGACGCTGACTACTGCACAGTTTCAGACTGCTCATTCGGCGAACACAAGTACGGACTTATTCTCGGATATCCTGATGACAATGCAGGCAACAAGCAGAAATACGGCGGATTCCCTCGTATGTCCCTCATTTCAAACAACTTCAACGGATGCGAAACAAGAGGTCCGGGACTTATGAGATGGGGTTACTTCCACTCTCTCAACAACTACGTAAACAAGTTCAGCATGGCATATACAGTAATTTCAGACTGTGATATCTATGCAGAAAACTGTGTATATGAAAATGGCGGAAACGTAATCTGTGACTGGGATTCAGTACCGATTGTAGGTCACTACACAGAAACAGGTTCTTCTTTCAATGGATGCAAGAGAACAAAGCAGGGCGGTGACAGCAACAGTACAGCAACAGGTACTTCATGGAAGCCGGGCAGCAACTACAGATACAAGGCTCTTGCTGCAAATCAGGTAAAGGCTTACTGCCAGTCATTCAGTGCTGCGCAGTCACAGGCAGGAAACATGATGTACAACAGATATTCACAGAAGGGTGTTCCGAGCGCAGGCTTCACAAAACAGCCGGATGCACCGTTTGCACAGCCTGTAACTGAAGCTCCTGTAACAACAGTTGTTACAACAGAAGAAACAACAACTGTTACCACTACTGTAGAAACCACTACAGTGACAACGACTGAAGCAACAACTACAGTTACTACAACAGAAGCGGTAACAACAGTTACAGAACCAGTCATTGTAAAGGGCGACGTTAATGATGACGGTTCAGTGACCAATCTCGATCTGATCATTCTTCAGAAAGAAATTCTTGCAGTATATGATGATGGTTACACATTCAACGCTGCACTTGCTGATTTAAACGAAGACGGAAAGATCAATATAATCGACTTTATCCTTCTTAAATCAATGCTTGCAAGATAAGAAAATATATAATCTTAACTTTTAAAGTCCGGGATTTATGATTCCGGACTTTTTTCTGATATAGTTGTTTGATTTGTATATTTTACTTGATGAATAATTATATTTATGGTATAATATATATGATATCTAATATCTCATTTGATATAGGGGAGGTACGGTAAAGAAAATGGACATTCCTAATATGCCTAATATGATGAACAGATCATGTGATCCTTTAGAAATCGACAAGCTTACAGGTCTTTATACACGTGAAGCTTTTTTAAAATATGCTGATGAAAAAATAAAGAACAATCCGGGCGTCAGGTTCAATATCGTTATTTCTGACTTCGTGAATTTCAAGCATTTCAATGAACGTTACGGTACAGAAGCCGGGGATCTTCTGTTAAAAAGAACAGGTGAAATGCTTCAGCTTATCGATCCGGATATAATTGCCGGAAGATACAGCGCAGACAGATTTGTAACGCTTATGCGTCATATAGGAGTAGAATCAGTTCAGTTTCTCGAGGATTTCAGACTTCCTCCGCAGGCTGCTCTCGAACTCCCGACTACCAGCATTACCGTAAAGTTCGGCATATGTGATGATGTTGACCATGACAAGCCGGTCAGTGTTTCATGTGATCATGCCTATAT
>JBGUVZ010000618.1:0-4592 GCA_045220685.1 Oscillospiraceae bacterium
TACTTTATCAAGTACCGGTTTCAATTTATCGTTCATTTATAAAATCATTCTCCAAACTAAAAATTCCAAAAAAACTTAAGGCAGCAATCCGGCTTCGCCGGATTGCTGGGGTGGGGAGACTGCGGGGCTTCGCCCCGTACCCCACGCTGATTTATGAATAAATCAGCGTTTCCTAAGCAATAATCAGATCTGCATCTGAATAATTTCCTTATAGGCGTTAACTGCCCTTGTTGTCACCTGAACAGCTGTTTCGATGGCTACCGATGCTTTGGTCGCATCGATCATGGCACTTTCGATATCTTCAGTGTTACCCATAGATATGTCATAGGCGCTGGCCAGTGACTTCTGTTCAAGGTCCTTGACGTTCTGGATCTTGGAACGCAGTGTATCGCCGAAAGACATTTCCGATTCGTCATTTTCAGCGTTTGTTTTTCCGGAACCCCAGGCATGCATCGGCTTGATAGCCTGCATTCCTGACATCGGAGTAATAAAATCTTCTCTTATCATTTTTCATTCCCCTTAAAATCCGTTATTTATCAGCCCTTGCCTATTTCAAGAGCCTTTGAAGCCATGGCCTTTACAACGCTGAGTGCTGCTACGTTTGCTTCGTACACTCTTGTTGCTTCCATAAGGTCAAGCTGTTCTTCCGTGTTGTTAACGTTAGGATAGTAAATATATCCGTCTTCATCCGCATCCGGATGAGTCGGGTCATAAACCGGCTTGAAGTCTTCCTGTGACTCAACGACCTGTGTCACCCTTACGCCGCCGCCCTGCACCTGTGACAGTGTTTCGTCAAAAGTCTGCGGACGTGTCTGGAATATTACCTGCTTTCTGCGGTAAGGATCTTCACCGTTTCTGCCTATTACAAGCTGGTTTGAAATGTTCTGTGTGATTATATTTGTTCTGAATCGTTCAGCTGTAAGTGCTGAGCCGACTATGTTAAGAGCATTCAGAAAAGCCATAAGCTTACCCCCTTACTTGAAGCTTGCGTTCTGAAGAACGTATCTGTAGTCTGAAATCACGGCGTTCATCTTCT
The DNA here is from genome assembly GCA_045220685.1 of Oscillospiraceae bacterium. Classification (GTDB taxonomy): domain Bacteria; phylum Bacillota; class Clostridia; order Oscillospirales; family Ruminococcaceae; genus HUN007. The sequence continues at coordinate 1,037 of JBGUVZ010000618.1, forward strand.
GGATAGTAGCCGCCTGCTGAAGGTATGCACTGTAGAGTTCGAGGTTTTCGTTCTCGATGTCAACGTTGTTTCCGTCTACCAGTACCTCAACATTATCCTTGGTTTCTACCTTTGCCTCAAAATCATATTCTATACTGTCTTTTTTAGTATTCTGTTTCATCTGGTTTTCAAGCGTATTCCCGAAAGAAAACGTTTTTACCTTGTAATCAGGAGTGTCCAGATTTGCGATGTTCTGAGTATGTACCTGCTGCTTGATGGACATTGCCTTTATGCCGCTTTCCATTGCCTTGAACTGAAATGAATCTAAAATCACAGTCTATCCCCCCAATAATATTAATGAATAAATGAACGCATAATGCATCCAATATAGTATTTTATTATTTTATTATACAGTATACTAAACTGAATTTCAAGTAATGTATTTTAAAATAGACAAGATTTCATTACAAATTTACAGGTTCAATTACAGCATTTTATACAAAGCCGGATCTGCGGCTGAGGAAGATCACAAGACTCCGTGCTGATTCATAAATAAAACAGCGTTTATATAAAAAAATATCCTTCAGGTAAACCTGAAGGATAATTCTTTTAATTGGTTTTATGTACTGTTTATCAATACTTGCGCTTACGAGCTGCTTCGGACTTCTTCTTACGCTTAACCGAAGGCTTTTCGTAGTGTTCTCTCTTACGAACTTCAGCTATAACGCCATCCTTAGCGCATGATCTCTTGAAGCGCTTGAGTGCTGTCTCTAAAGATTCGTTTTTACCAACACGAACTTCTGCCACTTTATTCCCTCCCTTTGCCACAAAGACAGAGGTTTATGCTAAAACCTGATTCCTTGCGAAACCAGATGTCAGTCATCTGTTTCTATCTCCTCTGTTATAAGCTAATACTGTGACCATGAGTGACACACTAAATATTCGCATGTCATTCAGACCGCAGAATTATAAGCTGTATGAATAACATAAATTTATTTTAGCACACAATGCACGGTGTTGTCAAGTAGAAAATAATACCCGCAGTTAATTTGTTATTTTACAACAAAATTCACAAGTTTGTTTTGTACATATATCTGCTTAACTATGTTCTTTCCGCTTGTTGCTTCAGCGAATTTTTCATCCTTGAGAGCAAGTTCAAAGGCTGTATCCTTGTCTGTGCCTACCGGGATCATGATCTTTGAACGTACCTTACCGTTGATCTGGAGAACGATCTCAACTGAGTCGTCAACACAGAGCGCTTCATCGTATGTGATCCAGCTCTGTTCGCTGAGTACCTTGCCGAATACTGTGCTGTACATTTCTTCAGCTATATGAGGAGCGAAAGGATAGAGCATTGTGCAGAGAGCGCCGAATTCGCCCTTTGTAATGCTTCCAGCTGCGTATATGTCATTGATAAGAGCCATCATTGCAGCTATGGCTGTATTGAACTTCATAGCTTCAATGTCTTCGCTTACCTTCTTGATTGTCTTGTGGAATGCACTGCGGAGCTTATCGCTGTATTCATCGCCGTCAGTGAGCATATCCTGTAAAGCCCAGATTCTGTCTGTGAAGCGCTTGCATCCCTTGATGCTTGACTCGCTCCACGGAGCTGCCTTTTCGTAGTCGCCCATGAAGAGAACGTAAAGTCTGAGAACGTCTGCGCCGTATTCTGCAACAACGTCGTTAGGGTCAATTACGTTACCTCTTGACTTGGACATCTTTTCACCGTCAGGTCCTAAAATAAGGCCCTGTGCAGTTCTCTTTGCATATGGTTCTGAAGTCGGAACAAGACCGAGATCATAGAGGAACTTGTGCCAGAAACGGCTGTAGATCATATGACGTGTAACGTGTTCCATACCGCCGTTGTACCAGTCAACAGGCATCCAGTACTTAAGAGCATCCTGTGCGGCGAATTCCTTGTCGTTCTTAGGATCGCAGTAACGGAGAAAGTACCATGATGAACCTGCCCACTGAGGCATTGTATCAGTTTCTCTTCTTGCATCCTTGCCGCACTTAGGACACTTGCACTTAACGAAGCTGTCAATTTTTGCAAGCGGGCTCTCGCCGTCTGTACCAGGTTCGAAGTTTTCTACAGGAGGAAGTCTGAGCGGGAGTTCCTCGTAAGGAACAGGAACCATACCGCAGTGTTCGCAGTGAACTATCGGGATAGGTTCGCCCCAGTACCTCTGACGGTTGAATGCCCAGTCCTTCATCTTGAACTGAACGCCCTTTTCGCCGCAGCCGAGCTTTTCAAGGATCTCGATTGCCTTGGCAACAGCATCCTTCTTGTTTGAAATACCATTGAGTTCGCCTGAGTTTACAAGTTCGCCTTCGCCTGTGTAAGCTTCCTTGGCAATGTCACCGCCCTTGATAACTTCGATTATATCAATACCGAACTTCTTTGCGAAGTCGTAGTCACGTGTGTCGTGTGCAGGAACCGCCATGATGGCACCTGTACCGTAGCCCATCATTACGTAGTCTGAAATGTAGATCGGGATTTCTTTTCCTGTTACAGGGTTTACAGCTGTAAGACCGTCGATCTTAACACCAGTCTTGTCCTTTACGAGCTGTGTTCTTTCGAATTCGCTCTTCTTTGCACATTCTTCCTTGTATGCATCGAGATCAGCGATGTTCTTAATGCTGTCACGGTACTTCTGGATGATCGGATGTTCCGGAGCGATTACCATGAATGTTACGCCGTAAAGTGTGTCCGGACGTGTTGTATAGATGCGGAGCTTCTCATCATTTTCCTTGATGCCGAAGTTTACGAAAGCACCTGTTGACTTGCCGATCCAGTTTTCCTGCTGAAGTCTTACGTTAGGAAGGTAGTCTACCTCTTCAAGTCCCTTGAGGAGCTTGTCTGCGTATTCTGTTATACGGAGGTACCAAACTTCCTTTGTCTTCTGGATGATGTCGCTGTGGCATACGTCACACTTACCACCCTGTGAGTCTTCGTTTGAAAGAACTACCTTACAGCTAGGGCAGTAGTTTACGTTTGTCTTGTCTCTGAAAACGAGACCGTTTTCGAACATCTTGAGGAAGATCCACTGTGTCCACTTGTAGTAGCCTTCTTCAGTTGTATCTATAACTCTTGACCAGTCAAATGAGAAACCTACGCTCTTGAGCTGGCCTGTGAATTTTTCGATATTTCTGTCTGTTACTATTCTCGGATGAACATTGTCCTTGATAGCTGTATTTTCAGTAGGAAGTCCGTATGCGTCGAATCCGATAGGGAAAAGAACGTTGTAGCCTTCCATACGTCTCTTTCTGCTTACTACTTCAAGACCTGAATATGCCTTGATATGACCAACGTGCATGCCGTGGCCTGAAGGATAAGGGAATTCAACAAGGCCGTAGAACTTTGGCTTTGAAAAGTCGTCAGATGCCTTGAAAGTACCTTTTTCATCCCAGTATTTCTGCCATTTTGCTTCAACGGCAGCAAAATCATATTTACCCATAAAGATAACTCCTTAAAGTATTATTTATAAAGTCGTAAATCCGGCTTCGCCGGATTTACGGAAGGTCGGTTCGCAGGGCTTCGCCCTGGTCCCCATACTGATCTGTGAACAGATCAGTA
>JBGUVZ010000619.1:0-3464 GCA_045220685.1 Oscillospiraceae bacterium
CCGGACAGAAGACCATGAATTCGTCGCCGCCGATCCTGTAGATCTCATTGTCGCCGAAAACTATTTTAAGAAGTGCAGCCGCATTGGTAAGCAGCTTGTCTCCTGCGTCGTGACCCTTTTCATCATTTATTGGTTTCAGTCCGTTAAGGTCAGCCATTACAACACCGATGGCTGCCGGCTTGTCTGCTCCGCTTATTATCCTGTCAACGCGCTTGTTCATGGCATTACGATTGTTTACCTGAGTAAGCGAATCGATGGTACTCATCTCTTCAAGGCTTGACATAAGCTGATGATTGGCAATAACCGCTGCCAGAATAAATGTCGTTACCTCAAGGGTTTCTTTTATGAACATCATTTTTTCCGAATCAAAATCCGCCGCCCATATATATCCGATTATCTTGTCGTCGTGTCTGATAGCGTACAGAATGATATTATTGAGTTTGTAATCGGTAAGAGATTTGTACCACAGAGGATCTATTTTTTCAATAGCCTTCAGATCATCGAGCATAATGCAGTCGCTGCCATCCAGATCCTTTTCCCAGGCAAGAGCTGTTTCATACGGAGTACGTCCCATCCCGCCTGTAAATTCCTCGAGAAACTGCCTGCGCTCGCCCTGTTCCCCGAAAAGGCTGCACTGTTTTTTCGCTCTGTCAACAGTATATACACAGCAGCGTGAAGCATCACAGACTTTCTTTACTTCTTTTGCAGCCGCTGCCATCGCCAGATGGAAATCCTGGGTCTCATGGAGTTTTATACTGAGATTCATGATCGCATTTGCGACCGCAGGTGAACGCTGTTCCAGATTTTCCGCCTCGGCCTGTCTTGTCTGTGTCATAAAATAAAGGCAGTGCAATGTATGCGGCTTGTCTGAAGGCTTAACCACAGTCTTTGCCTTTATAACTTCTCCCTCATCATTCAGAGGAATATAGAACCCCTTAAGCCAGAACCCGTGAGCATTTACGTAGGAGTAAAGCATCTCATTGGTAGTCGCACACTTATATATAAATGCTTCAAAATTAACCTCAGTAAAATAGTCACGAAGGCGCGAACCCTTTACCGGAGTCGGAACATCAGGATGAGCGCGGTTAAAATTGTCCCTGTTCAGCTGATTCAGCGCACTGAAACGTATCTCACTGAAACTCCCGTCCGGCAGGATATCAAAGCTGTACACCGCAGCCAGAGCCGGAATTCTATCGAGCAGATTATCCAGATCCATAAATAATCCTCCTATAACATAAATTGCACCCTGAAAAGGGTGCCTTCCCATCTTTTGAATATATTATACACTATAATCAACACAAAAGCAATAGAATTTTGCAAATTCACCGTATTCATAAATCAGCGTAGGGCACGGGGCGAAGCCCCGTAATTCCCCCACCCCAGCAATCCGGCAAAGTCGGATTGCTGGCTTACTAAAAAAAATAATTTTTCTAACCTTATTCTAACCTTTGAACTTTAAAATAATAATCACAGAAAGGAAATACAGACAGGAAAGTGTTTCCGGTAACATTAAAAAAGTTATCTCAGGAGGAATAAAGATATGAAAAATTCAGTTAATATAGCAGTTATACCAGCATACAAGCCAGGCATGGAAATGACAGATACAGTACGCGAACTTAAGGAAGCAGGTTTCGAGGTCGTAGTAGTAAACGACGGAAGCGGAAACGAATTCGACCATGTTTTCGATATCGCCCGTGAACTTACAACTGTTGTTGAGCACAATGTCAACAAGGGCAAAGGCGAAGCTCTCAAGACAGGTATCAGATATATCCGTGAACACTATCCGGAACCATATATCATCGTCACAGCAGATGCCGACGGACAGCATAAGACAAAGGACATTATCAATGTATGCAATGAAGCCGAAGCCAATCCTGAAAGCCTCATCCTCGGAAGCAGAAAATTTGACGGTAATGTTCCGTTAAGAAGCCGTGTGGGTAATACCATCACAAGAACAGTCTACAGAATCTCATCCGGCGTAAAGGTATTCGACACCCAAACAGGACTCAGAGCTTTCAGCCATCGTCTTTCAGAACAGATGCTCGAAATAAGCGGCAGCAGATACGAATACGAAATGAACGTTCTCATGGAAATGTCCGGCCGCTCAGTCCCGATAAAGGAAGTATGGATAGAAACAGTTTACCTTAACGACAACTCATCCTCACACTTTAACACTATAAAGGATGCCTTCAGAATCTATAAGGAAATACTTAAGTACTCAGCATCATCATTCATGTGCTTCCTCGCAGACTACGGTCTTTTCTGCGCACTCTCACTTCTGACCGGTTCAGCAGTTTACTCAAACATAATCGCAAGAATCTGCAGCAGCCTCTTAAACTTCGGAGTAAACAGAAAATTCGTCTTCTGCTCCGAAACCAGATTCTCCTCATCAGCACTTAAATATTTCTGCCTCGCAGCAGTTGTACTTCTCCTCAACACCCTCATCCTCCGCGCCCTCGCAGGCATCGGCATCAGCGCATATGTTGCAAAGCTTATGACGGAACTTATTCTTTTCGCTTTCAGCTATATTATGCAGCAGAAGTTCGTTTTCAGGAAGGCTAAGGCGGCGGTGTAAAATATTACAAACATTAAAAGAGCAGATATACACTGAAAAAATGACGTGAATATCGTAAGCGATACATAATCCTACGGTAATAGAAAGATCCCCACGTAAAATCAGAATACGTGGGGATCAGTTTATCTATCACATTATTTTTTCGATTGATTCATGCAGTAGTCCGGAAGTGTTCCACTCCATGGCAGGACAGTTGCAAGCTGTTCCTCTGTAGGATCATTTCCGAATTTCGGGAGTTCCGTGAGCAGAAAATTCAAATATCCGAACACATCAAGATTATTCATCTTGGCAGTTTCGATTATGCTGAATACATCGGCACTTGCTTCAGCGCCTTTCTCTGTATCAGCAAACAGGAAGTTCTTACGTGCCATTACGAACGGCTTTATTGCTCGTTCAGCACGGTTGTTGTCAATTGCTACTTCAGGATTATCAATGAAAACGCTGAGTTCTGGTTTCCTTTTCAGAACATAGTTTACCGCAATATCAAGGTGTGATCCCGGTAACGGATTAGCACTTTCAACGCATACGAATAAAGCATCAAGAAGCGGTTTGATTTTTTCCTGACGCTGACTTTTTATTTCGTCCAGTGTTGCTGCATTCTCCTGAATTTCTCTTTCAAGATCATACATCCTGGTTATTAACTGAAGCACTTCATACGCCTTGCCATCCTGTCTTCCTTTCGGTACAGAGTCAAGGAATTTTCTGCGCCCGTGCATATTATTCAAGATCTCGAATAATATGCATTATCCAAGAAGTATCGTTATCAGGGGAAAATCAATAATCTCACGCTATTAAGCAGTTCCATGAGTAAATTTACTCCTTTCTATTTTAATAACAATTGAAGTAAACTCCTCTAAGAACTGTACGTGCGATTTTCCCGCATACAGCT
>JBGUVZ010000620.1:0-10787 GCA_045220685.1 Oscillospiraceae bacterium
ACACCGTCGCAGAAATAATTGTGATCCATTTGATTGACCGCCTTTCACTATAAAGAAACAGCCCCCTCCCTCTGAGGGAAGAGGCCGTATTTGATTTTATGGATATTAAGGAAACGCTGATTTATGCATAAATCAGCGTGGGGTCCGGGGCGAAGCCCCGCATATCCTACCCCCCGGAAATACGGCGAAGCCGGATTTCCGGTTTATCAGTTGTTGATGAACTTGTCTTCTTCGTTGTTCCAGCTGTAGAGCTTTCTGATCTCTTCGCCAACCTTTTCTGATGGGTGTTCAGAAGCAAGCTTTCTCATAGCTCTGAAGTGAGCCTGACCGCCGGCTGGTGACATGTCGAGGAGGAATTCCTTAGCAAATGAGCCGTCCTGGATGTTCTTGAGGATCTGCTTCATTGTCTTCTTTGTTTCCTCTGTGATGATCTTAGGACCTGTGATGTAGTCGCCGTATTCGGCTGTATTTGAAATTGAGTATCTCATACCTGCGAAACCGCTCTGGTAGATAAGGTCAACGATGAGCTTCATTTCGTGGATACACTCAAAGTAAGCATTTCTTGGATCGTAGCCAGCTTCAACGAGTGTTTCAAAACCAGCCTGCATAAGAGCGCATACACCGCCGCAGAGAACTGCCTGTTCACCGAAGAGGTCTGTTTCTGTTTCTGTTCTGAATGTTGTTTCGAGAACGCCTGCTCTTGCACCGCCGATTGCGAGACCGTAAGCGAGAGCCATATCCTTAGCCTTGCCTGTAGCATCCTGAGCAACAGCAACGAGACAAGGAACACCCTTGCCAGCCTGGTATTCTGATCTTACTGTGTGTCCAGGTCCCTTAGGAGCGATCATTGTTACGTCAACGTCTGCAGGAGGAACGATCTGACCGAAGTGGATAGCGAAACCGTGAGCGAACATGAGCATATCGCCGGCCTTGAGGTTTGGTTCGATATCCTGCTTGTACATGTTAGCCTGCTTTTCATCGTTGATGAGGATCATGATGATGTCAGCCTGCTTTGCAGCTTCAGCAGCTGTGAATACTTCAAAGCCCTGCTTTACAGCCTTGTCCCATGACTTGCTTCCTTCGTAAAGACCGATGATAACACGAGCCTTGTCGCCGAGAGATTCCTTTGCGTTGAGTGCATGTGCATGACCCTGGCTGCCGTAACCGATAACAGCGATAGTCTTTCCGTAGAGAAGTGAAAGATCACAGTCTTCCTGATAAAATACCTTTGCTGAATTTTCCATTGTAAGGACTCCTTTATAATTAATTATTATTGATTTATCCGGGCAGTCTTCAGTCAGATGATCTGAGACAGTGGCTGCCTCTTTCAAGAGCTACGATACCTGTACGGCATATCTCCATGATACCGAAAGGCTTAACGAGCTCAATAAAAGCATTGAGTTTTGTGGTCTCACCTGTGATCTCGATACAGAGAGCATCAGGGGAGTAGTCAACGATCTTTGAACGGAATACGTCAACTGCGGCAAGTACGTCCTGTCTTGTAGCAGAATCGTTCTTTACCTTGATAAGGAGAAGTTCGCGTGTAACTGTGTCATCGCGTTCCATCACCTGTACCTGCTTTACGTCGTGGAGCTTGCTTAACTGCTTTACTACCTGATCCTTTGCGTATTCGTCGCCGATCATGGAAACTGTGATTCTTGAGAATTCAGGTGATTCAGTTTCTCCCACTGTAAGTGTGTCGATGTTGAAGCCGCGTCTTGTGAACATGCTTGAAACTCTTGTCATGACACCCGGCTTATTGGTAACAAGTATGCTGAAAATGTGTTTACCCATATGATCAGCCTCCTATGTGTGTGATGATATTGTCGATGCATCCGCCAGGAGGGAGCATAGGGAGAACGAATTCATTCTCATCTACTGCACAGTCGATAACGCACGGACGCTTTGAAGCGATGGCTTCATCAAGAGCCTTTGAAAGTTCTTCTGTAGTAGTTGCTGAGAATCCGAGAGCACCGAATGCTTCAGCTATCTTTGTGAACTTTGTCTGGCGCTTGTCGAGTATTGTATTTGAATAGTGCTTGTCGAAGAAAAGTGTCTGCCACTGCTTAACCATGCCGAGAACGTGGTTGTTCATAACAACTACGATAACAGGAATGTCAAATGAAACAGCAGTTGCGAGTTCGTTTAAGTTCATGCCGAAGCTTCCGTCACCTGTGAAGAGGATAACCGGATCTTTTGTACCTTCGTATGAACCGATGGCAGCACCGAGACCGAATCCCATTGTTCCGAGACCGCCGCTTGAGATGAACTTTCTCGGCTTTGTGAAGCGGTAACGCTGTGCTACCCACATCTGATGCTGACCAACGTCTGTAACGATAACAGCGTTTTCAGGCATCTTGTCGTTTACTGTATCTACGATGTCGTAAGGAGTCATCCTGTCTGACTTTGTAAGTGAAGCAGCTTCTTCTGATCTGAACTTTTCAACCTGTTCCTTCCACTCAGGATTGCTCTTCTTTGCTACCATTGAAATGAGCTTTGCGAGTGTGGACTTGATGTCGCCTGTGATACCAACGTCGGAAGAAATATTCTTGTCGATTTCGGCAGCATCGATGTCTATGTGGATGATACGGCAGTTTCTTGTGTAAACATCCTTCTTGCCTGTTGCTCTGTCACTGAAACGTGCGCCTGCGCAGATGATAAGGTCTGCTTCAGCCTGAGCCATTGATGATGCATAGTGACCGTGCATGCCCTGCATTCCGAGGAAACGAGGGTTTGTATAAGGTACAGAAGAAATACCCATCATGCTGCAGCCGATGTATGCGTCTGTGAGTTCAGCAAGTTTTTCGATCTCTTTGCCTGCATCGCCTGAAATAGCGCCACCGCCTGCGTAGATGTAAGGCTTTTTGCTTTCAGCGATGAGTTCGGCAGCTTTTGCAAGCAGTTCTTCATCAGCTTCCGGAACCGGAAGAGGAGAAGCTACAGGCTTGTTTGTGAATTCTGTAACAGCTACCTGAACGTTCTTAGGAATATCAACGAGTACCGGACCAGGTCTGCCTGAACGTGCGATGAGGAAAGCCTCACGTAATGTGTCGGCAAGTTCGTTAATATCCTTTACTATATAGTTATGCTTTGTTATCGGCATTGTGATTCCACAGATATCGACCTCCTGGAAGCTGTCTCTGCCGAGAAGTGAACATGGGACGTTACCCGTGATCGCTACCATCGGGACTGAGTCAAGGTAAGCGGTAGCTATACCTGTGACAAGATTTGTTGCTCCCGGACCTGATGTTGCAAGACATACACCTGTTTTGCCTGTTGAACGGGCATATCCGTCGGCTGCGTGTGAAGCACCCTGCTCATGGGCAGTAAGAACGTGTTTGATACGATCCTGGTACTCATAGAGAGCGTCATAAATGTTTATGACCTGTCCGCCCGGATAACCGAAAATACAGTCACAGCCCTGCTCGATCAGAACTTCAATAATGATCTGTGAACCTGATAATTTCATAAGCGTGTGAATTCCTTTCAAAAAATATACTTTATTGTTTCCTGTACCGGAAATAAAGTCTATAAAAATAATTATACCATAACCGGTTACTGATTTCAACATCTATAATAAATGAAAAATTAATTTTCCGGCGAAAATGATGAAAATAAAAAAATTCGTCTTCAGATATATAAAATAATTTGTGTGTGAATTATAAACAAAGAACTGTCACGTCGTATATTGAAAGTGACATTTTGCACGTCGATTCATGAAAAAATCATAAAATTCGCTTGACAAACTATATTTGTACAGTTATAATTAACAACATAGCAATGTCTTATGTAACAAAGAATGCATACAGATTTTTGCGATGGTTATTTTTATCCGGAAATTGATCTGAATAATATCCGATCATTTTTAAGACGCGGCAACTGATTCTTTTTTAATAGTATATTTTTCTTATTGATATTAGGGCATCGGAGGATATAAAACCGGAAGGGGCTCCACTTACGGACATTGGACTTGTCACATATTATTTTTCCCTCACAGCACGGCTTTGATTAAACAAACAACGGCACAGGGTGCGACAAAGACTCCAGATCAGTTTGGAGAGCAGACCATTATTTTTATCAGTTAGTTAGTTTAAAACTAACTAGAATATATGGCCCAGTAGCTTAATTCCAGAGCGTTGTTTATCAAAGGTAGCGGTGAAAATCCGCTCGTGGTCTAAAAAAATTCACTATAGTGAGGTAATTGAAATGTTTGAAGACAAGACATTAGTTTGTAAGGATTGCGGTGCTGAATTTACATTCACAGCAGGCGAACAGGAATTCTACGCTGAAAAAGGTTTTGAAAATGAACCACAGAGATGCAAGGCTTGCCGCAGCGCAAGAAAGGCATCTTCAAAGAGCGAAAGAGAACTCTTTACAGCAGTATGTGCTGAATGCGGCGGTGAAGCAAGAGTACCGTTCAAGCCAAGAGAGGATCGTCCGGTTCTTTGCAGCGAATGTTTCGCAAAGAAGAATGCATAATTGCTGTTTCTGATTTTTCAGAATAGTATCTTTGTATTTTTCGGAAGATAGATTAGTACAAACTAAGAAGTGCAGACTCGGTTCGGGTGTGCACTTTTTTCATATCAAAAAATGCGCCGCATCTCAGAACCGGTTAGTCCGGTGAGATGCGGCGTGTGTGTTTATTTATCAGAGAAAACTATTATTTATTAAGATCCACATTCCCTGAATCTACATTAATAACGAATTTATCCCCATCGGCGGAGAGGTTTACCTTTCCGCCGGTTTTCAGTTTTCCGAAAAGAATATCGTCAACGAAAAGCGGCTTTATCTCATTTCTGATCACACGGTCAGCTTCGCGGGCACCGTATTCTGATGAGATACCTTTTTTCTTGATAAGATCAGCTGCAGCCTTGTCGTATTCCAGTACGATATTCTTCGCTGCCAGTTTGTCAGCAAGTTCACCCAGCTTTTTACCGATGATCTTTTCTGCCATGCTGTCATCCATGCCGTTGAATACAACGATGCGGTCGAGACGGTTGCGGAATTCCGGCTGGAAGATGCGTTTAACTTCCTCCATGACAACACTGCTGTCACGGTCGCGGCTTTCAAATCCGATAACGCTCTTGCCGATGCGGCTGGCACCGGCGTTCGATGTCATGATGATAATGACATTGCGGAAATCAGCTTTGCGTCCCTGATTGTCCGTCAGCGTTGCATGATCCATCATTTGCAGAAGAATGTTGTAGATGTCCGGATGTGCCTTTTCTATCTCGTCGAGGAGAAGAACGGAGGACGGATTTTTTCTTATCTCTTCAGTGAGAAGACCGCCTTCCTCGTAGCCCACATATCCGGCAGGGGAGCCGATAAGCTTGGCTACTGCGTGCTTTTCCTCGTATTCACTCATGTCGAAGCGGATAAGCTTGAGACCGAGTTTCAGAGCAAGCAGACGTGCAATCTCAGTCTTGCCGACACCTGTAGGGCCAACGAAGAGAAGACTTGCAAGCGGCTTGTTTTCTTCACTCAGTCCGGCTTTCGAGAACTTGACAGTGTTGACCACCTGCTTTATCGCTTCGTCTTGTCCGAAGATAAGACCACTCAGCTTTTCTTCAAGTCCGGCAATTCCGGTCATATCTTCAGTTTCAACAGTTTCGACCGGAACACGGCAGATCTTTGTAAGTACCGTGTTTATGATATCTTTGTCAACGACCGGTATTTCAGCTTTTTCCTCCGAAGCAGGCTTCCAGATCTTCAGATCTTCGTATGTTTCGGCCGGTTTCTGTTTAAGCTTCAGATATGCACCGGCTTCATCGATAAGATCGATAGCTTTGTCCGGAAGGAAACGTTCGTTAATGTATTTCGAACTCATCTCGACAGCATACGGAATAACATCATCAGCGTATTTTACACCGTGGAATTTTTCGTATCTGCCTATAAGTCCTTCAAGAATCTTGATGCATTCGTCTTTGGACGGCTCCTTTATCTCAACGTTCTGGAAACGTCTTATGAGACTTTTGCTTTTTTCAAAATATTTTTTGTGCTCCTCGTAAGTCGTCGCACCGACAAAGCGTATCTTTCCGTCAGTGAGATACGGCTTTATAATATTGGCTGCGTCCAGTGCACCGTCGCCCGTAGCACCTGCACCGGCGATAGTGTTGATCTCGTCGATATAGATTATCGGATTGTCATAATCGCTTATCTGGTCAAGAGCTTTTTTAAGCCTTTTTTCGAAATCACCGCGGTATTTCGTTCCCGCAAGCATTGCGCCGACGTCGAAGGAGAAAACTCTGGCGTTTTTAAGAGGCTCCGGTACATCACCTGAGATAATCTTCTTTACAAGACCGTACATGACTGCAGTTTTGCCGACACCCGGATCACCGATGTGAAGAGCGTTGTTCTTGTCGAGACGGCAGAGTATCTGCATGGTCCTTTCAAGTTCATCCTGACGGCCAATAAGAGGGTTCACATCGCCGAGTGTATCGTTGAGACAGGAGACAAAGCTCTGCATTGCGTAAGTAGGCGTTCTGCCGTATGACGGTGCATCATCATCGTCGACATCATCCTCATAATCATTATCGTCATCTTCGCCGGTATAGGGAATCTCAATACGCTTGCCAAATACCTGAAAAAATGCTGATGGATGCTTATCTTCTTCTTCCGCCTCTTCTTCTTCCTCTTCAATATCGGCCAGTGCGCTTAGCAGGTCTGCTTCGCTGATGCCATGCTTTTCTATATAATATACGGCATAAAGATCATCTATCTGCCACATTCCGTGGATAAAGTGCTTTATTTTGATTGAAGGGCTGCCGCTGTTCATGGCACTTAGATGAGCATTTTCAAGTGCACATTCCAGAGCGAGTGAATTTTGCACTGTTGTTATACTGCTGCATCTGTCTATGTTTTCAGTGATATAATCATAGAGATCAGGTTCAAGGATGTCTATGTCACCGCCGCAGTTTATGAATGCCTTGCGGAAATCATTATCGTCACAGATGTAGAAAAGTACAGTTTCCGGTGTACACAGTTCAAGATTGTGTTCCTTAGTAAATTCTGCAGCTCCCTGTATTGCTGTAAGAAGATGTTTCGAGTATTCCATATGTTCTCAGGCCTCCTCTACAAGCATTCTGAAAGGAAATCCTTCATCGCGCGCACGCTGCATTGCTGTACGCGTTTTTGTCATGGCTATATCGTATGAATAGGTTCCGACTACAGCCTTTCCTTTTTTATGTACATCAAGCATAATGGCTTCAGCAGTCAGCTGTTCCTTATGAAAAATATCGATCAGTATTTCTACAACAAAATCCATTGTCGTAAAGTCATCATTGAGCATGACCACGTTGTATCTTTTCGGTTCCTTTATCTTTGAACCGGTTCTTTCTAATGTCTGTCCCTGTAAAGCCATTGTCTGCTCCTTTCGTTTATGCAAAATCTTTCGTTGCCGTCAATCCTGCTACGCAGGATTGACAGTGAGGGGGGGCGGGGCTTCGCCCCGCGTCCCAAGCTGATTTAAATCAGCTTTATTTTATAGCCGCATTATTCTGCCATTTTCCACTGAGATAGTATATCCATGTTACTATGAATCCCATGCCGAATCCGAAAATACCGTTCCACCAGATGATGGTGTGTCCGAAAATATCGCTGTAGCGGAAAAGATATGTTACGAGAACTCGTGTTCCTAGAGCGACAGTTGCAACGACCATCGGGAAGGCACTGTGGTTTGAACCCTGGAATACACCGAAAACAGGAACGTACATTGTAAGTACGATGTTTACAAGTGCGATGGCACGGAGATGTAAGAGGCAGTATTCTGCCGCCTGATCACTCAGACTGAAAAGAGTAACTATTGATCCTGAGAAGATCGTAACCATGGCGGAAATGAAAAGTGTGAATGAAAGTGCTATCATAAGCGCCTGCTTGACACCCTTCTTTACACGTTCCGGTTTGCCTGCACCGATGTTCTGTCCTGTGTAGGTGGCAAGTGTTGTCTGGAAAGCGGTAGCCGGAAGGTTGAGGTACATTTCGATACGCTGGCCTACTGTAGCGGAGGCTGTCATTACCTTGCCAAATTCATTTACTGCACGCTGGATAAACGTAAGACCGAAGGAAACGATCATAAGCTGAAGTGAGATAGGAAAGCCGATTCTTACAGTCGCCTTTATCATCTGTGAATCCCAGCGGAAGTCGGACAGCTTAAAGCGGAACATAGGATATTTTTTTGTCATGTAGGCGTATGCCGCAGTAAATGATGCTGCCTGCGAGATATCAGTAGCAATGGCGGCACCTGTAACGCCCATTTTGAAATGTGCAACGAAAAGCAGATCAAGGCCGATGTTCAGTACGGATGAGATAAGAAGAAAATACAGCGTTGCGGCACTGTCTCCGACCGCACGGAGAATAGCCGAGAAAATATTGTATCCGAACTGGAAAACAAGGCCTATGCAGTACCAGCGGAAATAACTTACAGTAAGATCTACAATGCTCTTGTCAACGTTGAGAAGATAGGTGTAGGCAGGTCGGGCTGTCAGCATACCGACAAGAGCGCAGATCACACCGAGACCGAGCAGGAAAAGAATACCTACTGATGCATTGGCACGAACCTTTTTCTCGCTTCCGGCACCGTAATGCTGTGCCACGACAACACCGTTACCGGATGAAAAACCGATTGCCACCGCCAGAAAGAAAAA
The DNA here is from genome assembly GCA_045220685.1 of Oscillospiraceae bacterium. GTDB lineage: Bacteria > Bacillota > Clostridia > Oscillospirales > Ruminococcaceae > HUN007. The sequence goes on from JBGUVZ010000620.1 coordinate 8,643, forward strand.
CGCAAGACTTGCAGTGGTTCCTACAGCGGAAAGTGAATCTTCGCCGGAATATTTACCAACGATTATGGTGTCCACTGTGTTGTAAAGCTGCTGAAGAAGCGATCCTGCAAGGACCGGCAGTGAGAATTTAAGAATATGTTTCCACGGCGCACCTTCCGTCATTGAACGGGCACCGCCAGGTTTTTTATCTGTTTTTGTAAGCTCCATTAATAGCTAACCTCCGTGGGTCTATAATTTTTCCCTTCAATAATTCGCACTATAAATTATATCAAATCTGCACAACTTTTTCAATTGAAAATCATCATAAACACTGTTGAAAAATAGGCAGATAACTTAGGATAGTGCATAAAACAGGGACGAAAACTGTCCATCTGAAGTCATTGACAACGAGGGCTTATTAGTATATAATTTATTATGTCTATCAAATCAGTATGAAAAGCGGATAAATAGAACGCAGAATTAGTGATAAATCAGAGTGGGGTGCATGGCGAAGTCCCGCATCATCCCCAGACCGGAATTTTGAGGTGTATATTATGTTGAATCAGTTTTCCAGGACCGAGCTGCTTATCGGTGCGGAAGGTATAAAAAAGCTCTCAGAAGCGAGAGTGGCAGTGTTCGGTATAGGCGGCGTGGGCGGTTATGTCTGCGAGGCTCTTGTGCGAAGCGGAGTAGGTCACTTTGACCTTGTTGACGACGACAAGGTATGTCTTACAAATCTTAACCGTCAGATAATCGCCACAAGAAAGACCATAGGAAGATACAAGACAGGAGTCATGCTCGAAAGAATGCAGGACATCAACCCTGATGTGGATGTACGTGTACATAACTGTTTCTTCCTTCCGGAAAATGCAGATGATTTTCCTTTTGAAGAGTACGACTATGTTGTTGATGCCGTAGATACAGTTACAGCCAAGCTTGAACTTATCATGCGTGCCAAGGCAAAGAATGTTCCGATTATCAGCGCAATGGGAGCAGGAAACAAGCTGGATCCGGGAAGATTTAAGATCGCTGATATCTATAAGACTGAAGGATGTCCGCTTGCACGTGTAATGCGCTATGAACTCAAAAGACGCGGTGTAAAAAAGCTCAAAGTAGTTTACTCAAATGAACCGCCGATAAAGCCGCGTGAAGATATGGGAGCAAGCTGCCGCACACACTGTGTATGCCCTCCGGGTGCGGCTCACAAGTGTACGGAACGCAGGGATATTCCGGGAAGCACAGCCTTCGTTCCGGCAGTCGCAGGACTTATGATAGCAGGCGAGGTAGTAAAGGATCTTATCGCAAAATAAACCTGTACACATGGTTGAATTATAAAGACAAATGTGATAAAATTATAGTATCAGAGGAACACTTATCCGCCATATCAGGCGGAAACGCTGATTTATGAAGTAATCAGCGTGGGGGAGTGGGGCGAAGCCCTGTAATATCCATTATCTGATAAATTCTGTTTTATGAAACAGCAGGGAGGCGACGGGGATGAAGAATTTTATTAAGAAATCACTGGTTTTACCGGCAGCACTCAGTTTATCTGCAGTGCCGGCTCTGACATCGTGCGGGGAATCTGAGTTTCACGCCTTGAGTGAGGAAAAGCAGATAGAGTATGTCGAGAACTATATGCGCGAAACATATAATGAAGAGTGGAAGGCCACCGGTATTTTAGGAAGAACCGAAAAGCTCGGAAAAAAGATTCCGGCAGGTATGTTTATTTCCACACTTGAAAACAGCCAGTCAGGCGATGTTGTTTGTATGTGGATAACATCGACGGGTCAGATATTCGAAGACAGATTCATGTTAAGAATGCGCCAGCCGGCAAAGGATTATCTTGTAAATGCCGTGGAGACAGCGCTCCCGGATGCGAAAGCGTTTGCCTTTGTAACGATCGATTATCCTGAACTGAACGGTGACTACCGCAAGGACGGCAACGTTGAACCGCTTCTTACGGAATCGAACCTGAACATTGAAGTTGAGATCTATACAGGAAAGGACAAGCCGTTTAAAAGCGAAGATATTCAGAAACTAACTTCTGCATTAAAAGATGTCCAGTTTGACAGTATCGGCATCTGGATATGTGACGATACAGACATAACCTCCACCGAGAAAAACAATTCGCAGCTGAAACTTTCAGGCCAGAAAAAGTGGCAGATC
>JBGUVZ010000621.1:0-5558 GCA_045220685.1 Oscillospiraceae bacterium
ATCTGGTAAAAGAGTATAGAATCAATGTTCAGGATGTTTCTGATGCTGATATTGCATTACTTAATGAACAATATCAGCGTATTGCGGTTACTTTCGATTGTTCAGTGGATTATTCTTCTGCAGTAATGGATATTTTATCTGTAAAGAAACAATGTGAGGCTGACTATAAAAAACTTTGCAGAATTGATTTAAAGAAAAATAATACTGATAGTTCAGAATTATGTTTGAATGCTTCTGCAGATGATCCAAATACCTATATCAATAAGTTAATTGAGTATGTAAGAAACAGAATTAATGCCACGCAAAGCTGTATCGACAGAATTAAAATAATTGAAAGCAGTCTTTGTGTATATAATGAATGGACCAATGATTTTATAATTTCAGCATCAGCTAATGACAAAAACTGCCTTAAAAAAAGATTCAGTAATTTTTTGTATATTAAAACTGTTGATTTTTTAACATGTTTTTTTGAATTACATCAAAATAACGAATCATTCTTAAAAAAACTGAAAAGGTTTCGCGTTAAATGTAATGGTAAGATGTTAAATACAATAAACAGTTCAAATTATTATACGAGCATATTTAACGGTTCTCTTAATACTAAAGAAGTACTTTCGGAATTAACATTTCTTAACGAAGCATTTTCATGTTTCCTTAATGAGGTTAGCGGTGATTATGTGAAATTATCAGGATATGAAGCAAGAAAGTATGTGAACGACTGGATAAATGAAATATATGGTTTTCTGGCTGAAGAATTATCATTGATAAAACCGCTTACAACTTCTTCAGAAAATAAAATCAGTCATATTGAAACTATTTCTTTTGATAAGAATGATTTGTTTAAAGCCATTGACGAGAACGAATTTAAAGATATTGTTTACAGAAGAACCGAACGAATTTCAGAAATTATTGAGATGACAAATAAAAAGTTTTCTGTTGGCAATAAGCGTGGATACGGACTGGAGTTAATATGAAAGCATTTCATACTATATGGACAGAACCTGTTGCCAGTAAGCATGGATCATTTTGCATGAATGATTATGATATCCTTGTAATGATGATTTCTGCGTTAAGCTGGAGAAAACATAATGGTCAGATTGATCTTTTCGCTGACAGTCAGGCGGTAAACTATCTGGAAAGAGTTCGATTACAGTCGTTATGGGATAATATTAAACCGTTATCAGTTAGTAAGAGTATTAAGCCGGAGCAGTTCTGGGCGGCAGGAAAAATAGTAGCACTTTCGGCTTTGAGATCACCGGCTGTTAGTCTGGATATGGATCTGATAGTCTGGAAGAATATTGACGCTGAACTGAAAAAAAAGGATATTTCTGTGGTCCATCGTGAAAAATTAAATGATGTATATCCTAATAAATCTTTCTTTAAAATGAAAAACGGGTATATGTTTAATGAAAACTGGAGCTGGCGTGTACTTCCATGCAACACAGCCTTGCTGTACATAAAAGAAAATTCATTCAGGCAGTATTATACTTCATCTGCGTTAAAGTTCATGAGACAAAGATGTTCAGATAATATGGATCAGGTTTACAGCATGGTGTTCGCTGAGCAAAGACTTCTTTCTATGTGTGCAGCCGAAAAAGGAAAACAGATAAATGCTTTGCTGAATGTTGATGATCTTAATAATCAGGACACTTTCACTCATATATGGGGTTATAAACGTACACTTCAGTCAGACGCTGATGAACGAAAGCAGTTTTGTAAACGCTGCCTGAACAGAATAGAGAAGGATTTTCCTGAATATTATCAGACGGCATTGAAGGCAGTAAAGATGTAGCAGAATATATTAGTCAGGTGGTGATTACATGTCATTCTGGGATGACGGTTTTAAAATACCAAACTTACCCGCAAAAACAATGGGTGGAAAAGTGTTCTGGGAGAACATTGAAGAAACTGATGAATACAGGCTTCAGAAAAACATAGTGTTCGGGAACTGCCGTATCCTGAGACGTGATAATACACGTGTTGATTATGGTACTGAAAGAGCGATGCGTTTAAAGCTTGATCAGCTTCTGAATCGTACACAACATGCTGTTAAGGGTGATGTTATATGTGTTCACCGGCTTGGCGGTGTTTATGATCACTACGGTGTGTATGATGATGATGATCATATCTATGAATACAATCTTAACTCGGATAAAAAGCGGATCGATATTCACACCGTACCTTTAAGCGAATTTACAAGAAACGCTGATGGTTATTCCATTCTCTGTTTTCCGGAAGTAAACGGCATTCCTGATAAGATAGATGTTGCTGCACTGAAAAACAATTTTCTCGGAAATCATTTTAATTTATTTGATACAGAAGAGAAAATAGGTCCGCTTGTGAGTTTAATATCATCTTTAAAACAATCCGGATCAGAGTATCATCTTTATTCGCCGGAAGAAACTATCGAACGTGCGAAGAGCAAACTGGGTGAGCATGATTACAATCTGTTTTTCAACAACTGTGAGCATTATGCGATATGGTGCAAAACCGGATTGTCTGAGTCACATCAGATAGAGGGACTGCTTTCAAAGATGAATGATATCATGGTATTCGTCGGAGCATTTGCAGCACTGGCTGAGAAAATAAATACGGAGGATAACTATGGCTGATAAACAACTTACTTACCACACCACCCAGATAACCCCCACAAAAAGCTATCCAACATACCAGTTCCACGCTGTATCCGCCTCATCCACACCATCAGACGACATCTTCCGCATCTGCATCCTTGAATCATTCCGCTGGCTGCGGAATAGGCTGGTGAAATTTGAGACGCTGCCGGAATGTATCTGTACACCGGAACCGGAGGAGTATGACAGTTTCAGTACTGCCCCCCTTGCTTCATTTTCACTGAATCTCGGATGCAGTATCGAATCTGTATATCTTCCTAAGGACGGCATATGGACGCTTACGATATCGGAAAATGACCTTGGTGCAAATCACGGTACCAGTGATGAAAGGCCTCCTGTTCAGGGACGCAGATTTACAACGGAGATTTCTTTCAGAAAATTTGCGGATCATGTGGAAGCGGGTGTCCGGACGATATGTTCTGAACCGCTTGATACGGAAGCGGAATGCGAGATATTCCGTCCGACGTTTGTCAAGAAACTTTCGGAAAATCCGCTTGTATGTTTCCGTTCCCGTTATGATATTGACGGTAAACCGGTAACAGTTACATCGCGAAATGAAGCTGACCGGTTCTGTGAAACTGTTTCATCGGCTGATTTTGATATGCCCGTGGTTATAGTATGTGAGCCGGAAAAGCTTAAGAAGGTTAAGAAATCTGCGGATACTGCAGTATTGAGGACACCGGAAAATAAATCGTTTATTTCTTCTTCCGCTTTATCTGCCGGAGGTCTGAATTCATTCGGTGCGGATATGAAGAAGAGCTTTACCAGTGATTTTTCCGTACATGTGGAGCGCAAGGACGAGAAGAAGAAAAAGGACAAGCCGGTGCGCGGTATCGCAGTCGATGTTCCTGCACCTAAGAAAAACGTGAAAAAGCCGGAGATAAAAGAAGAGTACGAATATATTGATCAGGAAACAATCAATTACGTTTCTCTTGCGGACAGCCTTCTTTGTTTCGGTTTCGTCGTCTATGTTTCGGAAAAATGCATCAGCATGATCAATAATAAGCTGGGAACTGATCTGACAGCGGGCGATGTCTGCGTTATGATGCATGGAGCAGTTTCCGAGAACGTTCATTTTTCAGATTTTTCAAGTGATCCTGATGCTCTCAGGCACAGACTCAAGTATGAAGTCCGTGCGATGCTTAAGGGAGCGGCATTTACATACGGCGAGATACTGTTCGGAACGGATGCGAAAATACTTGAAACTACGGAAAACAAAACTGAAAACATGACGCTTGAAGATCAGGTGTCTCATCTTGAACAGCTGAATCGTATGCTTGAGGAGAAGATAAAGGAACTCGAAAACAACGATAACGGTATGCGTCGAAATGCTGAAGATCTGCGTAATGTTACCAAGAAACTCGAAGCGGAATCCCGTGAGAGGGAAAGGGCAGAGACGGCTCTTGAATCCATGAAGTGTGAGCTTGAAAATATCAAGGCATCGTACAGAAGTTCAGCGTTCATTATCGATTTCTACAGGAAGAAATCCGCTGATGCAAGCAGATTCCCGACTGATTCTTCCGAAGTTTGTGACTGGGCGGAGAAGAATTTCGCCGATACTATCGAGATAACTACGCGTGCTAAAAGTGAACTGCGTAAATATGCAGGTGCGCTTGATGTGTCCATGCTCTGTGACGGCATCAGCTATCTCCACGGATATGCGCTTTACCGTCTTGGCAGGATAACCGAAGAAGAACTTGCGCTGTACGGCGAAATGAATGGCTGGGATGTGCAGTTCTGCGGAAAGGTATCTCTCAGAGTTTGCGCAGATGATTATACCGTAATGCATAACGGAGTAAAATACACACTCAATCTGCATATCAAGAGCGGGGTAAAGGCACAGCAGCTTATCAGAATTTATTTCTGCTGGGACGATGAGATGAAAAAAGTGCTGATCGGCTCCATGCCTGAGCATCTTGGCACTGCAAAATAAAATTATACAGCCGCGGACATGAAAGATTACTTTGTCTGCGGCTGCCCTTTTTGTGTATGGATTTTCCAGCAATATAGAATGTTGCACATCAGGTCAGATTAGTGTAAAATATACTTATACAGATGCAGCGGGAACAGACTGATCAGTTTTATGATCAGACTTCATTTAAGAAAGAGGGGATAAGATGAGGTACAAGGACATTTCAGTAAAGAAAATACCGACCGATATTTTCACCGGCGTTATCATTGCGCTGGTCTCCATTCCTATTTCTATGGGATATGCACAGGTATCGGGACTGCCGGCGGTGTACGGACTTTACGGATCAATTTTTCCGATACTGATATTCGGACTGCTGTCCACTTCGAAGCAGTTCATTTTCGGTGTGGATGCTGCTCCGGCGGCACTTGTCGGTGCGTTTCTTGTTTCCGTTGAAGTTGAGAGCGGTTCGGACAGAGCTGCTCAGATAGTTCCGGTGGTCAGCTTCTTCGTTGGCATATGGCTGGTGCTGATGTCGAATCTCAGAACGGGCAAGCTTGTAAGTTACATTTCAACGCCGGTTATGGGCGGATTTATAAGCGGTATTTCCACGACTATCATCTTTATGCAGATACCGAAGGTGATGGGCGGTGTGAGCGGGACAGGAGAGATGTTTGAGCTTGTAGAGCACATCATAAAAACCAGCCGGACAAAACTTAACTGGATGTCACTCGGTCTCGGAACGGCCGCACTTCTTATTCTTCTTGTTTCGAAAAAGTTTATTCCCCGTGTGCCAATGTCGATTTTTGTAATGATTGCCGGAGCGGTTCTCGGATTTACCGGATTTGCCGACAGCTACGGTGTTGCCAGACTTGAAAACATTGAACGCGGACTACCGGCATGGAAGTTTCCTGACTTTACTGCACTTGACGTAAGTGATGTGATGTCTACCAGTCTTACAGTTGCTATCGTAATAATGGCCGAAACACTGCTTGCTTCCAATAACCAGGCAAACA
>JBGUVZ010000622.1:0-2569 GCA_045220685.1 Oscillospiraceae bacterium
ATATATCTGCAGTATCCGAAAAGTGCGGGTTTGATGATGAAAAATATTTTATGCAGCAGTTCCGCAAGTCTACAGGATATACGCCTAATCAGTACAGAAAAAAATTTATGTTATGAGATTCTGATTAAACGATCAGCATTCAGCATAACAGAAACCCCTGCTCGCTTGAGCATGGGTGTTTTGTGAAATACGGGAGCAGCCCGTTTTTTATATCGAAGCAAGCACCTTTCCGATCTTATCGTGTATCACGATATCCGCTCTGCCGTCAAGAGCGGTCTGGGCGAGGTTTATCATTGCGAGAGTTTTACCTTTGAATTCATACGTCAGACTTACGGCAGGGTTGACTACAAGGGAAGTGCCTCCCACAATGAGCATGTCTGCAGCGCGGATGTATTTTTTTGCTTTGTTTAAAACAGCCTTGTCGAGCTTTTCACCGAAAAAGACAACGTCCGGTTTTATCAGTCCGCCGCAGATTTTGCAGTGAGGAACACCGGTGGTTTCACGTATCTCCGAAACGTCGTATGATTTACGGCAGAGAATACAGTGATTACTTTTCATGCTTCCGTGGAGTTCGATAACATTTTTGCTTCCTGCAGCCTGATGGAGACCGTCGATGTTCTGGGTTATGACTGCTTTAAGTTTGCCCTGCTTTTCAAGCTCAGCAAGTTTGTAATGAGCGGCATTCGGCTCGGCGTTCCAGGAAAGCATGTTCTTTCTGTAATAATCGAAAAAGTTTTCAGGTGCGTCTTTGAAAAGCTTCATGTTTAAACTTGGCGGAGGAGTGCATCTTCCGTTTTTCTGAGTATAAAGTCCCTTAGGACCGCGGTAGTCAGGTATACCGCTTTCAGTCGAAACGCCTGCACCGCCGAAAAATACGATGTTGTTGGAATTCTCTATTGCTTCACGAAGAGCTTCAATTGATGACTGCATAATAATTACTCCTTTGCATATGAAAATGTGAGTGTTTTTTCATTTCTACTGATATATGGAGCAGTTCCGGACCTGTAAACATATTATCAGTGTTTTCCCAGTATATCCTTTATATCAAGTGTTCCGTTGACGAGAAGAAAGCGACCGGTCTCATCGATACTTTTAAGACCAAGTTCATATCCTTTCATAAGATCAGATAATGAAAGTTCGGTCAATTTTCCGTTTGAAAGCCTTATTTCAGCTTTCTTTCCGGCATTTTCAGATTCGCATATACGTGCTGTTACAGATGCGTCCAGTCCGAGATAATCGAAAATAAAGTGCTCATCCAGTTCTGAAAGAACATCAGGACTGCAGATGTGTGCAGTACCGGCTTTCATCTTTTTTATAACAGATGTTATGCCGGTTTTCATTTTTTTGTAGGTCATTTTACGGAGTTCGAGTATCTCAGTCTCGCGGTAGGATTCATATGAGCCTATCTCAGTAACAACGTAGGCCGAATCTTCGATATCACTTAGTGAACTGTATTCTTCAGTTACCGTAAAGTTCGGTTCGCCGTAAATTTTTCTGTACTTTTCTTCCGGGAGATACATGTACATGAAGCGGCTGCAGTCTGAAACTGAAAGAGTGAATTCGCCGTCGCAGTAGTCCATGAGGCAGTATTCGCCGAGTTCCGGCAGATAGTAGTTGTATTCTTCGTAGAAGATGTGCAGCCTGTTTCCGATTACTTTGGCGGCTATGCGTTTTTCGTAGTTTCTGCTGTCATTTATCGTGCTGTAGAATTTACGCCTTTCGGCCGTTTCCGTTTTTTCAAGTTCAAGAAAGCTTTTTCTGAATATGCCTGTTTCGGATATATCATCAAAATCCTTTATTTCAGAATCGTGCTCGTCATCAGGATAGGTGTAAACCGTGTATTTCTTCTCCGGCGGATTGATTTTTTTCTTAAGGCAGCTTACAAAGCAGTTTTCACCGAAGGAATTATGCGGTTCTTTGTAGCTCACCGTAAGTTCGATACGTCTTCCGTCGCCTTCAAATTCCATGCTTGTTCTCATGGTGTAGAAATTATCCACGTCGTAAAGCAGATCCATGAACCAGAACGGATCGGTGTAACGAGTGACGCCGCCTATTGTACACTGGAAATGCTTTCTGACCGGATTGAAGGGATAATCTCTGCCTTTGTCGGTGTTACGGTGTGTTATGATATCAAGTTCCGAGAAACCGTTTGCCACAAGGGCTGCGTTTATATCCGGAATGATCTTCATGTTGTCATCTGCTGTTTTCGGATTGTCACTCAGATTATCAAGAATGTTCATGATGAATTCATCTCGTATGTTGTAATCGTCGAGAGGTTCCATCCAGTCGTTGTGTTTCAGTGCGAGATTGGTGTCAAACGTATCAAGTCTGAGTGCCGCGCATATGGCTATAATGCAGTCGCGTTTTTTGGTTGTTTTCTCGCGGTTTATCATTTTGCGGAACAGCTCGTGGCTTATTCCGACCATATCGGCGACATCTTTTTTGGATATCTTCTTTCCCAGCTTTTTCGATAATTCCTTAAGTTTAAGGCCGAAGAAACATGAAAGGGAATTCTTTGTTACCGGTGTGTCTTCATCTATAAACTGTTCACGGTTGATTATGATCCTGC
>JBGUVZ010000623.1:0-2268 GCA_045220685.1 Oscillospiraceae bacterium
CTACGATACTGATGACAACTATCTTCTGGCAAATCACACCACGCTCAGAGCCCGTCAGACTGAAAACAGCCTTCGCCTTGAACTTAAGGAATCGCAGCAGCTCACAGGAAACGATTATTCCGTAGCCAATGAGACCTGCATGGTTATTGAAAAGCTGAAGAGTGACATTACTCTGGAAAGCGGAAAATATGCCTGGATACCGTTTTCACTTCAGGGTGAACTGGTAACACACAGAATAAGCATCAGACCTTCCGATTCGCTTTCCATCGATTTTGACGTTAATTTCTATCTTGGAAAATGCGACTACGAGATCGAAATGGAATTCAAGGATATGGCGGAAAAGGGTACAAAGGTACTGATTGATAAGCTGGATCTGATGAAATACATCAATACAGTCGGCGGCAAGGCACGCAGATTCTTCCTTTACAAAGCGGAGACACTATGAACGAGAGACTTCCGTATCTCAGAGAAAAAACAAACAGACTTTCCACGTTCCCCGGCGTCTATAAAATGAAAAATGAAGCCGGGGAGATCATCTACATCGGCAAGGCGAAGAACCTGAAGAACCGTGTCACCAGCTATTTCAGGCAGTCGGCTGACCATACGCCGAAGGTGGCCAAGATGGTGGAAAACGTCTTTGACTATGATTTTATTGTAACTGACACCGAGTACGAGGCGCTTGTACTCGAGTGCAGTCTTATCAAGCAGCACAAGCCCAAGTACAACATTCTTCTGAAGGATGACAAGGGCTATCATTACATACATATTTCCGATGAACTTTATCCGCGTATAACCGCTGAAAAAAGGAATATCGAAGGCGGTATAACTCTCGGACCGTATACAAGTTCGGGTGTTACGAAGCAGACCGTTGCGGAAGTGAACAAGGTCTTCATGCTTCCGGTGTGCCATAAGAAATTTCCGTGTACAACGACGGCAAACAGACGTCCGTGCCTGAATTATCACATAAAACAGTGCATGGGTGTGTGTACCGGAAAAATATCTTCCGATAATTACCGCGAGATCATTGACGAGGCTCTGAACTACATAAAGACGGGCAGCCGTGAATCGGTGGAAAAGCTTCAGGCGGAAATGGAGCTGGCAGCTGAAAATCTGGAATTTGAAAAGGCAGCAGTTCTCCGTGACCGCATAAACAACATAACCAGAGCTTCTCAGACCCAGAAGATATTCGATCCGGACATAGACAATACGGACATTATTGCATCTGTCAGTGATCCGGACGGTACCTGCGTTTCTGTTATTGTATACAGGAACGGAAAGCTTGTGGATAAAAACTCCTACTTTTTTGACGGCACGGAAAATGACAGCTCGCTTTACACGGACTTTATCATGCAGTACTATTCAAGCGGCCGCGACATTCCGGAAAAGATTTTTACCGAGTACGAGTGTGAGGATGCGGACATAATCGCCGGTATACTGAAGGAACAGTCCGGTCATGCCGTACATGTTCTGTTCAGGCAGAAGGGTAACATGATGAAATACATCATGCTTGCGAGAAACAATGCAAGCGAATTTCTCTCAGTCAGAGCGGGAAGAACGGGAAAGGAACTTATTGCTCTCGAGCAGCTTTCAAAGCTTCTGGGGCTTCCGAAACCGCCTGAGTACATCGAGGCCTACGATATCTCAAACCTCGGTTCCTCGGCGATGTGTGCCAGCATGGTAGTTTTTGAAAACGGCAGACCGCTGAAAAAGAGATACAAGCGTTTTTCCATTAAAAATGTTGCAATACAGAACGACTACGCCTGCATGCACGAGGTTCTCGAAAGAAGATTCACGCATTTTCTCGATGAAAACGAAACTGATGAAGGCTTCAGAAAAAAGCCTGATCTGGTGTTTCTCGACGGAGGCAAGGGTCAGGTAAATGCAGTTGAGCCTTATTTAAGGCAGATGGGCATCGATGTTCCGATATTCGGTATAGTAAAGGACAACAAGCACCGTACAAGGGCGATATCCACCGGAGGCGAGGAGATATCCGTTTCAAGTCTGAAATCGGCATTTACGCTTCTTACGGCAATACAGGATGAAATGCATCGTGTGGCGATAACGTATCAGAAAAAACTCCATTCAAAGATTACCTTCGATTCCCGCCTGACATCGGTAAAGGGTGTCGGTGAAAAGAAGGCAGCAAAGCTTATGGCACATTTCAAGACCACCGAAGCCATAGGAAAGGCAGAGCCGGAGGAGGTAAGCCGTGTTGCAGGAATATCCGCTGAAACGGCAGCAGAGCTTATCCTTAAGCTTTGTAATGAA
>JBGUVZ010000624.1:0-4807 GCA_045220685.1 Oscillospiraceae bacterium
AACATAAACCTGCAGGGATTCGAATGGATAGAACATCCGATTTCCGAGGATTTCGATTTTGTAAAGCTTAACGGCTTCTTCCGCGGCGATAAAATTTCAGGAACGTCCGAACATGGCATATGGTCAATGGAAGCAACTGACATCATTGTCGGTGATGTCAACTACGATAACATGATCAGCGCCGACGACCTTCTCATCATGAAGAGATATATTCTGATGGAAGTTGATTTCAGCCAGGCAATGATCAATCTTTCAGACATGAACGGCGACGGTGTGTTAAACGTCATTGACTTCAACAAGGTAGTAAATACACTTGTTAATCCATAAGCTGTATATTATATTTTAAATATAACAAACCACCGCTAGGATAACGTATGACACGTTGTCTTAGCGGTGGTTTTTCTATATAGTATTAAGCATCTTATGTGAGGTTCGCTTCATAGCTGCGGAATCTTCTTTTTTATACGCACATATGATAATTTTTTCTTAATTCCGTTATGAATTCATCTTCGGTCATACCAACTCTTCTGGCAGCGTCGGAAACTGTAAGAATACCTTCGCTTACAAGGTCAGCAAAAGCCAGAACTTTTCCTTCATTTCTTCCCACGGCTATTCCCTCTGATAATCCCTCAGCTCTTCCTTCGGCCTTTCCCTCTGCCTTTCCTTCAGCCCAGCCTTCCTTGCGTTCCATTTTCAGAACCTTTTCTTCGTTATATTCTGTCAGTAACATAACCTTCACCTCCGCACGATTTGCAACGATGAACTTCTTTATTACGAAATCTTCCGGCATCTCGTCAACTGCTCTTTCCACTGCAGCTTCCAGATCCGTTTCTTATTTCTGATATCTGCTTATTTGCTATTATAGCATTTTGAAGGTTACTTTACAATACTTAATTCCTCCCATTTTCCAGCCGCACGAAAAGGTACGCCTTCGGCGTGCTATTATAAACGACCACTGCGTATCCGTTTTCAATAGTATGCCAAAGGCATTCATTTTCTAAAGCTGGAGTATTATAACAACAAAAGCTGTATATAACAAACCACCGCTAAGATAACGGAATATCCTGTTATCTTAGCGGTAGCTCCTTTTTTATGCGATATTATGCAGCTTTAGTATAATCCATAATAAAGATCTTGCTGGCAATATTCTGAACCTTATCTAAAATCTCTTCTATTTTTTCCATAACTGAAGCAGAATAAACTACTTCACCGCACTGAGTACATTTGTAGCATGGAACATTCTCAATAATAACATAGCAGTTATCCAGCTGAGCAAAATATGTACTTTGTGATTTCTCTAAAGATTCAGCTTTACAAAGCAAACACCTCATTGTTTATTCTCCTTTCTTGTTTTTTAATCTTCATTCCAGTTATTCGGATCAGGTTGATAAACAGCTACTATTTGTTTATTCGCTTTCCTTAGCAGAATGCCACTCATTGATACCCTTTTTTTCTCTGAACTCTGCAGCCGGCTGGAACTGCAGCTGCATTAATCCGTTTCCTACAGTATCACCATCAGTATACTTATAATAGTTATAAACAAAAACAGGATAAACACCTAAAAGGTTTTTCTCTTTTCCAAGGGCATAGATAGTTATTACATTTGTGCCATCCTGTTCATGTTCCCAGTAACAATCATATGTGTTAAAAGGTTTTCTTTCATCAAATCTGACTAAATCAAGTGTATCAACAAAAGAAGCGACATCTGAATAGAGCATACCATCTTTGGCATATGGTGTCCATGTATATTCCGCTTTAGTGAAAATCGCAAAATAGCTTGTGACCAGGCAGTCACCGATTTTAGTCTCTTTTTGTTTTTCGTAATCTTCCTCGCCAGATGCATATCTAACAGTAAACTGTATATCTTTATCAGTTTTAGATTTTACAGTAGCCGTATCATGAGATGAATATAAATCATCTGGATGAAAATCAGATACATCATATCTGTCACCGTACTCAGCAATAAACTCATTTACGGTATAATAACCACCCATGCGGAACAGATCATTACCAATCTGAATAAGTCCGGATGAATAGTCCGCATTTATTATTTCTTCCTTCGGAGAGTAGTCCACAATTTCATTTTCTGTTTTTTCATTTTCTGATGATTCTTCACTCTCTGAATTCTCAGAAGTCACTTCGATTTCTGTTTGGCTGTCAGTTTCTCCTGATTTTGAACCGGTGTCAGCCGCTCCGCATGATGCAAATGACACTGCAGTAACAGATGCGATAATAATGCTTAAAAAGTTCTTTTTCATGGTGAATTGCTCCTTCTGTTATGTTTCTCATAACATTCTTATTTTTTTGAATAATTCGCCAACAATCATGTTTCATATTTTTGCTTCATCTGAGCACAAAAATAGAGAGGAGTTTCTTACCCCGCTCTGCGAAAACCAATATCATAATAATATTGTACTATAATCCAAATATTTCGTCAATAGCTTTCAAACCCTACACCAGTGATTCTTTCAACGAGCGGCGCCCGTTTCTGGCGGTATAAAATAATTCCCCGGAGATCATACGTTGTTCCGTATGACTCCGGGGGAATTTTTTATAATATGGTATCCGCAAGATATTCAGTCAATAAAGTTTATCTTTTCGAGAAGCCATGTTATTGCTTTTTTGGATCCTGTAATAGATCTTGCTTCAAGCATCATTCCAGTTCGGACTTCTCTGATATTTCCTGCCTTGTTTGTCAGTGAATTAGATGACAGGCTGGCTGTGGCTATATAAAATTTCATTCCGCTTCCCTGATCAGCAACGGAATCAGCTGAAACAGATAATATTTCTCCGGTGATCTTACCGTATTCATCGTATGGGATCGAATCAAAAATATACTCTGTTTTCTGTCCTGTATTTATCTTGGCGATCTCATTTTCAGGTATATAAAGGGTTGCTTTAAGTTCGCTGCCACCCGGAATAATACTGCACAGTGCATCTCCGGCTTTGACTATATCGCCTGTATTGAGTTCGTTTATCAGTGTCACTGTACCGTCTACATTAGCCTTTATTTCGGCATTACTGATTGTTTCATCGATCTCAGCTATCTGAGACTTTAAACTGATCAGGCTGTCATTTAAAGCGTCGATCTCAGAGTTAATAGCTATAACCGCTTCTGTTTTCATTTTATCCGCAGTAAGTTTTTCATATGCTTCATGGTCTTTATTACTGTCAACAGCCAGTTCCAGATTCTTTTTATTGTTTTCCAGCGTTTTTATCTCATCATTAAGAGCTGTGATCTTACTCTGTAGCTGCGAAACAAAAGATGTTTTTATCGATTCGGCATCGATAAGGGCGCTGTCATATGAACTTTTAGCTTTCTGTACATCCGCTTCTGTTACCCTGACCGTCCCTGCTTTAGCAAGAGAATCATTGTACACCTGTGTATAACGTTCATTCTTAACTGCAAGATCATCCTTTAAGGAAGTATGCATAGCTGTATATTTATCATAAAGGCCCTGAACAACAGCATTTTCTGAACTGAATGATTCATCTTTTTCTACAGAATCTTTCAGCCTGTTATACTCTTCCTGTGTTTTCTTCAGTTCTTCATTATCCTTATCGCTTATAAGCTGATTTTCAATAAGAAGTATCTGTGACCGCACATCAGTCAGGAAATTATTCTTATGATCATTAAGAGCTGCAGAGGCTTTTTCTGCTTCCTGTTTTACAGATTCAAGCTGATCCTGCGATACTTCAGTATTATCCGCTGACTGCTGTTCAAAGGTTTTCTGCAGATTCTCATAACTGTTTCTGTACTGCTCACATAAAAGTTCTGCTTTCTGCAGACTCTTGCTGTATTCATTGAAAGAAGCATTAACTGAAGCATTGCCGCCTGAATAGGAACTGTTATTGCTTACCGCATTCAAAAGCGCCCTGTACTCAGCAAGCTGTGTCTGTTTATCCGATATCGAACCTCTGGCGGATGCAATTGTATTCTCTTTTTCTTTTTTCGAAAGATTATCAGAGTTCACTGAATTGCTGAGTTCTTCCGCTGTCAGCAATGTACCGTTTTTATACTGCTCGAACCTGTAATAAAACTTTGAATCTTCATCTGTGTTCTTAAACAGATTTTTATTCTCCTCGATACTTTGCTTCAAAAGCTGAGTATTTTTAAGGTCAGATGAAACTGTATCAAGCTTTTCTTCTATTATACTTTTCTGGTTTTCAGCATAATCAGAATCAAGTATAAAAAGCGTATCTCCCGTTTTAACAGTCTGTCCTTCAGTAACAAGAGTCTGCTTTAATTTACAGTTGTTAAGTGAAATAACCGAACTTGCTGCTTCCTGTGTTTTTATTTCACCATTAACTCGTGTATATTCATCAATATCAAACAAACATGCAAGAATAAGAGCAGTCACCAGTGCAGCAAGAAGAATGTAAATAAACCAGCTGATTTTCGGAGATTCCCTGCCCTCCATCATCTCACGGCTGTCGGAGATATCTTTAAGATCAATTACTATGCCCTTCATCTGCACATCCTCCCAACTGCATAGGATTCATAACTACTGGAAATGTAGAATATGTATCATATTCATTGTTAACCCTTTGCTTTTCTTCAGAAATATCTTCCGTCTGTTCATCGATATTATTTTCAGGAAGTTGCTCTTTCCAAAGGTTGTAATATCTTCCACGTTTCGAAATCAATTCATTATGCGTACCTTGTTCAATGAATTTACCCTTTTCCATAACAAAAATCTTATCACACCGCATGATTGTACTTAATCTATGAGCAATTATTATTGTTGTTATGTTTTGAGATAAATTATTGATAGTTTTTTCTATAGCCTTTTCAGTTATAGAATCA
>JBGUVZ010000625.1:0-9577 GCA_045220685.1 Oscillospiraceae bacterium
CCGCCTGTTCTTTATCTGCCGTTGTAAAGCAGATGGTTTTTCCGTCTGATTCAGCGATTATACTTCCCTGAAGATCAGTCCTGAATACACGGACTCCGTATTCACCGAGCCTATTCATGACTGATCCCGACGGATGATTATATGAATTACCTGCCCCGCAGGATATGACTGCATATTCCGGTTTAACTATCTCAAGAAATTCACTGCCGGTAGAAGTTGAACTTCCGTGATGTCCTGCCTTGAGAACATCGATATCTTCGAGAACACCGTTTTTCAGCATATCTGCCTCGCTTTCCGTTTCAGCATCACCTGTAAGCAGAAAGGTGTTGTTCCCGTGTGTAAGCTCGGTCACCACCGAGTAATTGTTTATTTCTTCGTAATCGCTTGACGGAGCAAGCACTGACAGTTCTGAAACGCCAAGATCGAACTCCATTCCCGGAAGAACTTCAGTCATCGTGATATCAGCTTCAGCAACATCCTTTTTCAGTTCACGCCATGCATAAAGATCATCCTCCGTCTTTCCCGCTTCGGAAAAATGAGGTACAAGCACCGTTCCGGTCTCAAATGAATCAAGAACCGTTTCCACTCCTCCTGAATGATCGGAATGAGGATGAGTAACGAGAAGGTAATCAATATGATCCACCTTCTGCGAAATAAGATATGACCGTACCTTCTGTCCGCCTTCCCTGTCCCCGGTATCGATAAGAACTGTTTTGTCCCCGGATATGATCAGGGTGGAATCTCCCTGTCCAACATCGATGAAATGTACTGACAGCTCGGCCGAAGTAAATGCAGGCGGCCGGAGTTTAAGGAAAACCATCATATCTTCATAGGAAATAAATCCGAATGTATCAGATACTGCCATGAGAAGTATGATGAGGAGTGCTGAGACTACGAGGATCCTTTTAATAATTTTCATTCTTTACTGTCCGCCGGATCACTCATCTGCACGGTGAAGCTTACGTTCCATCCACTCTGATTTAGTCATGAGGATCCTGCGCGGCTTTGAGCCCTCTGAAGGACCGATCACTCCGATATCTTCAAGTTCATCCATTATTCTTGCGGCTCTGGCATAACCGAGCTTAAGCTTTCTCTGAAGTGATGAGGTAGATGCCTGACCAAGTTCAAAGATGATATCAATTGCTTTTTCTATAAGATCATCATCGCTGTCAAAACCATTGTCTGAACCGCCGCCGGATGCCTTTTCACCCTTAGCAACAGGCACGTTCTTTTCGATCTCTTCCATGATCTCATCACTGTATTTAACTGTTGCATCATTCTTGATATACTCAACAACAGACTCGATTTCCTTTGTTGAACAGAAACATCCCTGAACTCTGATAGGCTTCGGCAGACCGGACGGTGAATAGAGCATATCACCCTGTCCGAGAAGTGTCTCAGCACCGCCTGTATCAAGTATGGTTCTTGAGTCTATCGATGATTTTACTGAAAGTGCTATTCGGCTTGGGATATTCGCCTTGATAAGACCGGTGATAATATTTACAGTCGGTCTCTGTGTCGCAATTATAAGATGCATCCCGGCTGCTCGTGCCATCTGAGCAAGACGGCAAATAGCGTCTTCAACTTCGTTGGATGCAGCCATCATAAGATCGGCAAGCTCATCGATAGCTATAACTATCTGCGGCATATGTTCCATAATACCGCCGCTTTCTGCTGCCTTTTCGTTAAATCCCTTGATATCGCGGACATTATTGTCAGCAAAAAGCTTGTATCTTCTGAGCATTTCCTGTACAGCCCAGTTAAGCGCACCGGCTGCTTTTCTCGGATCGGTAACTACCGGAATGAGAAGATGCGGTATTCCGTCATAAACCTTGAACTCAACTATCTTAGGGTCGATAAGGAGAAGCCTTACTTCATCCGGTGACGACTTGTAAAGGATACTCATTATGATCGAGTTTGTACATACCGACTTACCGGAACCGGTCGAACCGGCTATAATGACATGCGGCATCTTTGCGATATCGCCTATAATAACATTACCGGCTATGTCACGTCCGACTGCAAAGGAAAGTTTGCTCTGTGATTTTTTGAACTCATCACTTTCAAGGAGTTCTCTGAGAGTAACGGTCTCCTTGGTAGCATTCGGAACTTCAATACCAACAGCAGCTTTTCCCGGAATAGGCGCTTCAATTCGGACACCTGCTGCTGCAAGATTAAGTGCAATATCATCAGCAAGGCCTGTAAACTTTGAAACCTTTACACCAGGTGATGGCTGAAGTTCATATCTTGTAACCGTAGGACCTCTGTGAACATCAGTCAGAGTAGCTTTTACACCAAAGTTCTCAAGTGTCTGAACAAGTTTGGTAGCAGTCTCCATCTGTTCTTTTTCTGCTTTTACAGCAGATGATGTGAGCTCCTTGGCCTTAAGAAATTCTATCGGCGGATATTTGTAGTCAGACTTCAGAACCGCACTGCCTGATTTTTTTGACGGCTTGATATCGTCCTTCTTGTTAAGGTCGATCGGTTTGCGATCAGCAGGATCGCTTTCAGGAAGGGTAACGTCAATACTGTCATCGTTCTGACCGTATACGGAAGCCATTTTTTTCAGTTCAGCAGCCTCGATCTCTTCGGTCTGCTTTTTCTTTTTCAGATATTCGTCGTTGGCTTTCTCTGTAACTATCGGAATGTCAATTGTATTGGTATTTGTTTTTTCAACTGTAAGATCTTCAGCTTTTTTATCAAGTATAACTGAAAGTTCTTCGTTCTGTTCTTCGTCTTCATCTTCAAAACCGAATCTCTTCTTAAAGAAATTCTTTATCTGTGCAACAGCCACATCCTTGTCCAGAAGCGGAAGTGCTGCATGCTTTTTATCATCGAGGATCAGTTCACCCTCATTCTCACCTATCCTGTAGTTTGAGCCTGTGGCTATCTCCTCCTCGTAATTATCACGGAGAGATTCGTCGTTGAGTCTGCCGAAGTAGTCCTTTACCTTACCGTAATATTCCTTTATAGAAGTAAAAAGCTTTTCAACTGTTATGTTCTTCATAAGAAGAATAATTACAAAGAGCGCAAGAAGTATGGTAAGCTTGGCACCTGTAGCACCAAGAAGTGATACAAGCGGAACACCAACGAAAGCACTTATAACGCCACCGCTCTTCATAAGGATACCGTTCTCATAAAGGCCGGTGACCTTGGCGTCAAAATCTTCACCCGGTATGTCACCGAGGAGAACGACCTGAATTATGGAACTGGAAAGAAGAAGCAGGAGAATTCCCTGTATTATTCTTGAAACTATCATGTCCTTGTTTTCTTCCTTGGAAATGATGTATGAATCATAGAAGAAAACAGGGATCACGAGAAATATTGAAAGTCCGAATATTCCACGGACAAGATTATGTATGTTAAGCCATCCGTCTGTACCGGGTACAAACGCTGTAAGCGTCAGAAATACTGTGAACGCAAGGAGGATTATTGACCAGAAATTACTGTCAAACGGTTTCGCCTGTTTTGTTTCCTCAGGCTTTTCCGCTCCCCTTTTCTTTCTTTTATTATCACCGTTATTGCTGCCGCCAGATTTATTATCTTTTTTTGGCATTGTAGCACCTCTTGATATTTATTGCGGGTATTTTACAGTAAACGAAAAAACTATTTCATTCATTGCAAATTTAATCGCACATTCTATTATAACATTTTTGTACACCTTAAATCAAGATGGAAAATGTCTCAAAAATAAAAGACACCGAAAACTATCAGTGTCTTTTATAGATTATTACATTTTAACTACTATGATCTCATCGACAGGATCGATTTTAAGTTTGCTGTCGCTGATAACCAGCTTTTCATCATCGTTCTGAGGAAGCAGTACAGTTGTATCAAGATCATCGCCGTTTCCTCTTGTTCTTGCAAACAGATAGTGCACTCTGTTCTTGACACAGCCAAGAGGCAGATATCTATGATCTGTTGCCTCATATACCCATGTGATCAGCTCGCGCTTGCTTGAGAATTCAAGTGAACCGTCATAGTTTTTGAAGAACTTTTCTGCTTTAACCGCGATAACGCTGCAGTTATTGAGAAGTTCATCGTTTTTGCCGAGTGAGGATGTGTCGTTCTCAAACGTCACCATATCCTTGATGAATTCAAGACGCTTAGGATCCTTTCCGAGCTGTGCGTAAAGACAGCTCAGGAACTTTTCGCTGAGAATTACCTGATCACGGTTTCTGCTTTCGATAATATCCTTGTTCTGCATATCAAGAACTTCAACTATGCACTCCCATGACTGAGCGCTGTCCTTAATATTCTTCACCTTGCAGTTATTAAGTCTGCTCCAGAAAAGAAGCGGCTTTTCATCAATATGTCCGTCCTCGCAGTTTTCATCAGAAAGGAAGAGTACGGAATTTGCATTGTCCAGAATATGCGGATCAAGATCTGCAAGCGGTTCAAATATATCCTTTATAACTACAGCACCGCTTCCCTCGCCCTCAAAAAGAACACTGTATGCAGGATCACTGCAGCATTTTTCAAGTCTTTCCCTGTTTTCTTCGGTATCCATGAGGATAACATCAAGATCAGTACATTCGAACTCTTTTTTGAAACATGAAAGACTTTCAAGTATATATTTCAGTTTACTGTTGGAGCCAACAATAACGATCTTTGATTTTTCCACGCTTACAAAAGGAACAAATGATTTTCTATCCTTTGAAATCTCACTGCCAGAGCTGTTCTTTGTCTGTCCTATTACCTGCTCATCCTCTGCAAGATAAACTCTTCGTCCGTATATATCGATTATCGGGACAGCACTTTTCTGTCTCTTTATGTCATCCGAAATTGAAACTCCCTCAGGAATATTTTCAATATAGAATTCAACGCCTTCAAAGCTTATCATATGAAGAAGCGCATCGTTAAGAGACGGCATCATTGTAACTATTGCAAATATCTTGCCGAGAAGCTCATTGTAGTTTACGAGTTCAACAGTCTTGTCGCCTGATCCGCTTGTTTCGTCGTTATATTCCTTTACGATTTTTTCGATATCTGAATTAGGTGTTTCAACGATCAGATTAGGCGATGCAGAAGAGTCAGACTTTTTAAGGTAGCTGCTTATAAACATAAACAGTTTGGAAATAGCAAAACTCTGTGCATTGTCCAAGTCAGCATGACCATCTTCATCAGGGCTCATAATAAGAACTGTCTTGGCGGTATTGAGCGAGATCTTGTCAAGTTCCAGCTTGGATAACGGGTTTCCGTTTCTCACAATGATATTGAAAAGCTTTTTCTTCTTTCCGTAAATACTGAAAACATCATCGATCTGCTTTTCGATATATGACTTTTCCTTATCAGCAAGTATTACTATGTATGTGCTGCTGATATCATCGAAACAGTAGTCATAGATAAGTGCCGGTACCTTGTGATTGTAGTTAAGGATCACGATATGCTTGTCAAGTTTCAGGTTTCTGCGGCTTGACGAAGAGTTTTCTATTATATTCATTATAATACTTGTGATATAACCGACGGTACCGCCTGTAAGGGAGATCATACCGAGAAGTACGACCACAGTTGTAATTATAAGTGATACCGGATAATCGCTGTACTGATATCGTCCGCTCGGATTTACCATAAGAGTAAATGCAAAACGCATCATCTCACCGAAGCCTCTTCCCTTGTTTTCCGGCAGGAAGAGAAGCAGCAGTGACGAAAGCATTACAGCAGCCAGATTTGAAACAATGACCAGAGCAAAAATAAATGCGCTCGGCCTGTTTTCCCTGTAAATGTTAAGTTTGTTTTTCAGTTTTTCAGTAAATGTTATAGAATCGTTATTTCTCATGTTTTTTCTCCTTCATGATACGGCGCTGACGTTTCAGAAGGAAGAAGTATCCTTTCTTATGCATATCTCCTTTAAAGTCCATAACGCCCATTACCGTGTTGTCATCTATCTTTCTGAACACATCGATTATTTCAAGATGATCATAGATCATAGCCGCAGTAAGAACGCCTCTGTAACGGATCTCACGTACTCTTGCCCTGCGGTTTGTGGTCCTAAAGATCTTAAAGAACGGATCAAAAAGATTAGGATCAATACCGGCAGGCTTATTCTGCACCATAGAAAAAAACTTCGCATACTTTATGAGCCTGTCAGGATCGGCACTGTAAAGTCTTCCCTGTTTGTCACGCATGATCAGCGGAGCAGCATTTTCCTCGTCATAGAATCTTTTTCCGAACCACGGAGCAAGGCTTAGCAGTCCGTCCATAGGATGACCGGACGGTATTTCAGTCCCTCTCCACATACCTACCATAAACGAAGGTGTGACGGGTTCAAGCTTGTCGAAAAGTTCAAACAGACTCTCCTGCGCTGGTCCGGACTTTAATAGTTTAAAACATTCAGCCGTATTCATTTTTATTTCCTTTTAACTTTTAAATAGTGAACGCATAAAAGATTTATACGTTCACTATGATCAGTTTATTCTGTTGTGCTGCAAATCAGCCGTTAAGAAGTGACTTGTAAAGTTCAATGTATTTTTCAGATGAAGACTCCCAGCTGAAGTCACACTTCATAACATCGTCAACAAGCTTCTTCCATTCCTTCTTGTCATTGTAAAGCGTCTGCGCTCTGAGGCAGGCATTGAGCATGTCATGAGCATTGTATGTCTTGAAGGTAAATCCGTTGCCGTTTTCACCGCCGCAGTCCGTTACAGAATCACGTAATCCGCCTGTTTCACGTACTATCGGAACTGTACCGTATCTCATTGCTATCATCTGAGCAAGGCCGCACGGTTCATTCTGTGAAGGCATGAGGAACATATCAGCACCGGCATAGATCTTTCTTGCCAGTTCAGGAACAAATCCTATTGTAACGCTCACTTTGTCCGGATAACGTCGTGCCATTTCCTCAAAGAAGTCCTCGAAGATCTTTTCACCGCTGCCGATAACAGCAAACTTAAAGCCTCTGTCAACCATTTCTTCGAAAATGTATTTGATAAGATCAAGGCCCTTGTGAGCTACGAATCTTGTTACAATTCCTACTAACGGTTCGTCACCGTCACTGAGACCGAGTTCCTCAATAAGCTTGTCCTTGCATATCTTCTTGCCCTTTACGTGCGCACCTGCCTTGAAGTTAGCCGGAATGAGCGGATCTTTCTCAGGATCATATATGCCGGTGTCAATACCGTTGAGAATACCGGAAAGCTTGTACTGCTTGTTGATAAGTATTCTGTCGAGGCCGTATGCATACCAAGGATCAAGTATCTCCCAGGCGTAGCTCGGGCTGACAGTTGAAATTCTGTCGGCAGCCTCAAACGCGCCCTTCATCATATTAACGCAGTCATCGTACATGAGAAGGTCACTGTGATACATAGGAATACCCATGATCTCGTTTATAACTTCCGTACCGTACTTGCCCTGGTACTGAATGTTGTGAACAGTGAAAAGATTTTTGATATTGTCAAATCCCTGCTGGTAACGGTAAAGTGTCTGATAGTAAACTGAGATAAGAGCTGTCTGCCAGTCGTTTGCATGGATTATATCCGGCTTGAAATCGATGTAACGAAGCATTTCGAGAACTGCTCTTGAAAAGAAAGTAAATCTTTCGCAGTCATCGTAAAAGCCGTACATTCCGTCACGTCCGAAATAGTACTCGTTATCGATAAAGTAATATACTACTCCGTTGTATATCGTTGTAAGAATACCGCAGTACTGTTTTCTCCAGGCTACGTCTACCGTGATGCTGGTAAGCGGTGTAAGAGATGCCCTGAGATCAGGCTTCATGTTTTTATAGAGCGGTATTACCACCCTGCAGGCATGTCCCTTTTTGTTTACTGCTGCAGGAAGAGACCCCGAAACATCAGCAAGTCCGCCGGATGCTGCAAAAGGCGTTGCTTCACTTGCTACGTATAAAATATTCATAATGATACCCCCAATTTTATTATTATCGGCTTACACATTCACATAATCGATCCGGACTGTGCATGCCGGCCGGTAGTAAAATGTTTACAAACAATTCACTGAAATCAATATACCAATTATAACATTTTACAAAGAACATGTCAATCTTTATTACCAAAAGACCGGAAACAGTTCTTAGACTGTTTCCGGTCATAATTTGTCTTTATATTATCCTGAAGAATAACCGAACAGTTACGATCAGTCTTCTTCGATCTTTTGATTCTTCTTGATGAAGAGAGCGTTCTTCATGGAAGCTGTAAGAAGCTTGTCCTTGCCGACCTTTACATTCTTGTCCGTGATAACGGCATGAAGTTCAGCGCCTTCACCGATCTTGGTGTTCTGCATGAGGATGCAGTTTCTTACGATGGCACCCTTCTTAACCTTTACACCACGGAAAAGAATTGAGTTTTCAACTGTTCCTTCGATAACACATCCGTCAGCCACGAGTGAATTCTTAACGCTTGAACCCTTTTCATACTTGGCAGGAGCTGAGTCCTTTACCTTTGTGAAGATAGGTGTATCGTTGAGGAAAAGCTTGTGGAGGTTCTCAGGCTTGAGAAGATTCATGTTCGCGTTGTAGTAAGACATGATGTCTTCGATCTTTTCGTAGTATCCCTTGTGCTCGAAGCCACAGATCTTGTAGTTAGCCTTGTTCTGCTGAAGAACCTGCTTGTCGAAACTTGCAAAACCTTCAGGAGCAAAACGGGTAACGATCTTTTCAAGGATCTTTCTGCTGATTACGAACATGTTGAGTGAACGGTTAGCCTCACCGAGAATATCAGGATTGATGGTAGCGCTCACTACTCTCTTGTCACTGTCAACTTCAAGGATAGTTGAAGCTCTTGAACCTACACCGTTGTTTGTAAAGTTGTGCTTTGCATATACAACAGTAATGTCAGCTTCGTTTCTCTTGTGTTCTCTGATTACCTGTCTGAAGTCGATAGTAGTAACTACGTCACAGTCAGACATTACAACGTATTCAGCATCTGAGTGCTGGATGAACGGAAGAACACCTTCAAGTGCTTCGATTCTTCCCCTGTAAAGACCGTTCATATGGTTTGAAAACGGAGGGAGAAGATGAAGTCCGCCGTTCTTGGTACCGAGATCCCATTCACGTCCTGAACCGATGTGGTCAAGAAGTGACTGGTAATTCGCCTTGGTAATGATACCTACTTCAGGAATACCTGAATTGGTCATGTTTGAAAGCGGAAAATCTATAAGTCTGTATCTGCCGCCGAACAGGATGGAACCCATGGTTCTTACCTGTGTGAGTTCAGATACAGCTTCGTCGTGCATATTTGAAAAAATGAGTCCAAGAATATTATTATAGATCATACGTTACATCCCCCTTAATCATTATACCGCTGGAATCATCTGACCGGGAGCTACAGAAACGCCTGATGATATAACTTCACTGTGACCTATAACGGCTATATCCCATTTCTGATTTTCGCCTGTCTCTTCCTTTGAAGCACCGATCTTAACATCTGATTCAATAACGGAATCAGCACCGATGATCGCATACTTCACAACTGCACCTGACTTGATAACTGCACCAGGCATAACAACGCTGTGATCGATAACAACATTGTTTTCGATAGTAACACCTGAGTAGATAATGGATGAATGAACGCTTCCGTTAACTGAACAGCCGTCACTTACAAGTGAATCCTGAATGTCTGCC
>JBGUVZ010000626.1:0-5480 GCA_045220685.1 Oscillospiraceae bacterium
TGTCAAGATAGCAGAACTGGATAATAAACTTGAAGAAACCTTTGATTATGCTGACAGTACGGAATATTTCAGCTGGGAACAATATTATACAGATCTTCTTGTTTCTGAAACCAGAAACAGTTACCTGCAGTATTCTAAAAGCCGTTTGAATGAAGGGTATAAAACAGATAGTGTTATAGGAAAGATTCTTGCAGTGATGAAGAATATCAGGTTTGAAAAGGAGCATTTTTCTTCGAAAAATGAATTGTAATTTTCCGGCCGCTGACCAGAAAATAATTGCGGGAGGGGATTGTTATTAAAAGGAAATTTAAGCTTGGTGATTATGTCGGTTTTTATGCTGAAGGTTCAGATGCCTATGAATACGGCATGATTCAGGATTATGACAAAAAACAAAAAAAATATGAAGTAGCATTGTGTAAAAACTGGGAAAGAGTATTCTTATCCGATAATTTACTGACGTTCATGCCGAAAAAGGAACTGGATTATGATGATCTTAAAAAACTGATGAGGTATGAGATCAGTTACAGGGATTTCGTAGCAGATATTATTCCAGAGGAAAACTATGTTGTATCAGATGAGTCGCCTTATATATATACTCTGTATGATATGACTGCAATGGTTAATAATCTTATAAAAAACGATCCGGATGAAAAAGAATTTTCTGACTGGCTTTATTTTATATTTGGAGAAGAGTTTGAATACTGTTTTGAATGTTCGGAAGAAGCGTTGTATCTTAATACGTCTGATCATATTAAACTCGGTTTTTCAGCTCCGGGAAATGATTCTGCTATGGCTGAAAAAGTGTTTGGGACTTTTTCCAGGCTTTGGTCTGGAGCTGCTTACGGAAATAACAGTTCAGAACTAAGAAGTAAAATTGACCTTAAACTAATTGCTCAGGATATTGTAAAATATAAAGCTGGTAAACCATTTAAGGAATATCTGTGGTCTTTATATGATAAAAGAGATGTTTGTGAAGCACTTGATAAGAATAAGCTTGGTCATCTGAATGAATCACTTATATGTGATGTTAAAGAGATCGTGAAGGAGCTGACTGAAGCAGGTGATCCTGTTGCGCTGGAAGCTCTGGCGTATGCATGTTACGGTGGTGACAATCAGGTTTATACCTGTGACTGGGTCCTGTCCAGAGACTGTCTGCTTAAACTTTATGAAATGGAAAAAATCGATGATCTGAAACGCTGTTATTATGCCAACACACTTGGATATATTTTTTACTATGGAAGATGTAACAACGGGATTCCCGAATACGATAAAGCACTGAAGTATTTTACAGTTGCAGCTGCCGGCGAAATATACGAGGGAATGTATAAGCTCGCGGATATGTATCTTAACGGATATGGTATAGAAAAAAACAAAAGAGCTGCATTCTGTCTTGTAAACAGAGTATACCAGGAGAATCTCAAACTTATAAGAAAAGGTAAATTTGATTGTAAATTTGCTGATGCCGCTTTAAGAATGGGCAATCTGTGCAGAGAAGGAGCAACATACGGTGATGCTTATTATTACTACACACTCGCTGATTTTGCCATCAGAAAAAGAGCAGTGTATGAGCATTACGGTGACAATAAAGTTTTTATTGGTATTCAGAAAGAACTTGACCGCATAAGAAAAGAAAAACCGCTCAGAAAAGCTGAAACATTTTCAGGATCATACATTCCTTTTATAGTCGCTGATCTTTTTGAAAAACATTCATGTAAGGTAACTGTCAGAAAAACAAAATACGGCTTAAGTTTTAAAGTCAAGAGACTGCCGAAGCCCGGAGAGGATAGTGTATCGAAAATATTTGAATGCCTTCCAGATTACGGATACTGTGAGCTTATTGATTCGAGATCATTCAAAGCGATCGGTGTTAAAAACGCAGATATAACCGAAACCGTAAGCTTTATCGCTGATGATTATCATGTATCAGGAGAATTTGGCGAAGAATATTCACATGCAGAATTTTATCATCATGATGAAACTGTTTTTTCTTTTGATGTGAAGAAGTTTACTTATACTCTGAAGAAAAAAACTGAAAATGAACTTAAAGAATATACTTTTGCAAGTGTAGAGTTTACACCTGGCGGAAGAACATATGACTATATCTGTAATTTGCCGGATGTGAAACCCGGAGATAAAGTTATAGTTAAGGCTAACGGTGAAGAAAAAGAAGTTGAAGTATGTCGAATTTTCAGTATGAGCATGTGTGATATGCCGCTGGAAATCGGAAGATATAAAGAAGTACTGAGAAAAAGTGAATAATGAGCAGGTAAAGGATAACAAAAATAATGAATATCGGATCCAGACTTTTAGATTTCGGAAAAAAGACAATTACAGTTGAAGAACTCGCGGACATTTTTAAACTTAATATTTCAGATACAAGAACGCTGTCAGAAAAAATCACTGAACTTGTAAATAAAGAAATTATTGATCCGGTGAAGACTTCAGGTAAAAACGCTAATCGTCTGTATTCGTATTATAAAAAATATCGTATCACAATAAAAGCAGAACCAGATGAAGAGACTGTTGCACTGATAAAGAAGCTTCATCCGATGCTGCAAAGGAGTGGCTATCTGTCAGCGAATCCTTTTGTTTATCAGAATAACAGAGAAATTATTGAAGGACTTAACCATTATTTCTTTTCGGGGGCTGATTCAGAGCTCATTTCCAGAAAAGAACGTTCGTATGCAATATTTGGTCATGAGAAATATCTTGATGACAGCGATATAAAATCTTTACTTGTAAAGCTAAAGATAACTGAAAATGATCTGAAATTTTACGATACTCCGGAATATTGCTTCCATGATTATATTCCAGTCAGGAAAGAAAAAATGACTCTTCTCATTTGTGAAAACAAGGACATCTGGTTTAACATCCGTCGCTGTATGTTTGAGGAACACTGGAACGGTCTGTTTGGTGTAAAAATAGACGGTGTAGTATATGGAAGCGGAAATAAAGTATCACAGAAGAAAGGTGCTCTTGTCGAATATGTAAAATTCATGGGAGAACCGGTCGTTAAGTTCTTTTACTGGGGAGATATCGACAGGGAAGGTTTTGATATTTTCAGAAGGACGAGGGAAGTAAATCCGTCACTTGATATTTCACTCTTTATTCCGGGATACAGAAAAATGATAGGACTTGCGGCTGGTACTCATATCGAAGACAGTTCCTCCGACAAGAAACAGAATATGTCATTTGATGATATTATTACTGATTTTACAGTGGACGAACGCCAGTTCCTCACTGATGTTTTCCGAAATAATAAGCTTATCCCGCAGGAGATAGTCTCATATACACATTTAAGGCAGGTGTGATCATGCTGCGATCTGATTTAAAAGAGATGTTTGCAGGTTTTCAGAACAGAATGAAGTTTATCGATATTGTCAGGAGTATAACTGTTACCAATTATCCGGATGATATCAGAAAAATGTTCAGGGGCGACTATGATATTATCAATAATCTTGTCGTAGCTGTTCTGCTTTATATAAAGGAACGTACACTCAGCGATGTACAGCAGTGTACGCTTAAGGATATTGAAAATTTTCTGGACAGCATAATTCAGATTATTCCTGAAGAATATGAAACTGATTCAAATAAGCTTGCATATTTTATAGTAGTTAATCTTCTTCAGAACAATGGTAAGATGATCGAATACAATACGTTTTTTTCGGATACGGAAAATTTTCGTAAAATGCCGGTTCGTCTTGTAAACGAAGAAAAAGGTTCGTACAGACTGACCGATGAAGTGTTTGACTTTCTGTACCGTTCCAAGGAAATAGAATCTGAACTTGATTATTCCGTTACGCGTTTCAAGATGCAGGAATACATGAAACGTAAAAACTATTCCGAGGCACTTTCACAGAGCAAGGAACTTGTTACAAGACTAAGAAATATGAGTCAGAGTATGGAGGACTTTATCAGGCGCTGTCGTGAAAATATCATGAAGATAACAGTTGATGAATACGAGCGTATTGTTGGTCAGTTCAGAAACCTTATGGTTGATGAACAGAAGGAACTTGAAGATATTCAGAATACTGCAAAAAGAGAGTCGGAAACAATAAGAAAGGCTCTTGAAAGCGGTGCAGATACTGAAGAGTCGAGAAAGAATCTTCAGGCACTTATTGAGATCAATAAAAATCTTGATATCACAATTCTTGAACAGAGATCTCTTATTAATGCAAAACATTCTGTTTCAGAATCTTACAAACAGATACTCAAAGACAGCTTTGCGATAAAGAGCTTTGAACGAATGAATTTTGAACAGGATATAATGGTAAAGCTTCGCAGGATGGGTGATGGTCTGGGCGATGCAGCCATGACACTCATGTGGCCGCTTTGCAGTCCGGAACTTGAAAAGAAGTTCAGCATAGAGAATTTCTACGCCTCATACGGAATTATAGGCGATGAACCTGAAGAGTCAGGCATCTCACTTGAAGAAGACGATGACGAATCTCTGAAACGCAGCAGGGAGCGAAATGAAGTGTACAGTAATATTTGTAATGCGTTCTTTTCGTATCTTCAGAAACACAATGATTTTTATATAAAGGATTTTGTGCGTTCTCTTTCTATGGATGATCTTTTTCAGTGGAGCCGTGAAAGTTTGCTTCCGAATACGCTGATGAGCATTTACCAGAAGAAACTCATAGACCTGGAACTACTCCGTTCCGAAGAGGACATACTGGTGTCAGAACCGCTTGGAGAACTTGATCTGCTCTGGATACTGAGCAATATGTCGAAAGAATATCTGAGAATGAAAAAAATAGTATTTTCGACGTCAGATGAAACATTTGACTTTACCGTTACTGACGGAGATAACGGAATCAAAATAGAAATGACAAATTACCGTGTTGAGGTGGAACGATGAACAGTAATTCGATCAGGCTTTATCATGAACTGATGAAAAAAGGGTGGATAGACAGAAAGGACAGCAGTGCTATATGGAACTGTGCTGAAGATCCGGAGGCAAGAGAAGAACTTGATCAGATGGGTGATGAGCTCGGATTTGAGATTCTTCAGGCTCAGGATCGTCTGTATCTTGTACCAACAGAAGAAAACGATCTTTTTATGAAAAATAATGTTGATTACCGTTCCGATATTAAGGCGACCAGTGATGTGAGGGCAAGAGATCTTTATCTTCTCAATTATTTTGCCGTATATGTTCTGTTCCTTTTTTTCAGAGGCGAAGGAACAGATGCTCAGGTCAGAGATTTTATTACAAAGGATGAACTGATAAAAGAATTTACGGAACACTGTGAAGATGTTACTCAGAAGGGCATCGACGGTGATGACAAGAAAGAAGATTTCAGCGAAAACTTTCTTATGCTTGCTGAAGACTGGCTTAGTAAAAAAGAAGGTGAGGAAACCAGCAGAAGGATCGAAGACCGATATGGTATCGTAAACAAGATAATGCTGAATTTCAGTGCAGACGAGCTTTTCTATGAAGAAGATGGCGGAATAATCAAGCCTACAAGAAAAACGAAGGA
>JBGUVZ010000627.1:0-2397 GCA_045220685.1 Oscillospiraceae bacterium
TAACCGACAATCAGGACGGATCGGTGACTTATGTCTGCCATACAGCCATGACGTATAAATCACCGGATGATTCCGCAAAGTCGCCACGTTACATGACCATGGACATCCACTTCAAGAAACGCCAGAACGGAAAACTTGCAATAACCAAGGTTTACGCAAGCCGAAAGGATTAGATATTATCGAGGGAAAACGCTGATTTATTCATAGATCAGCGTGGAGTGCAGGGCGAATCCCACAATCTCCTCGCTGACTTAATCAGTTGTTCCTTTTAATACGATATAAAATAAAATACGGAGGAAGAAATATGAAGAAATTTTTCACATCAGAATCAGTAACAGAAGGACATCCGGATAAGATCTGCGATCAGGTTTCTGACGCAATTCTCGATGCCATCCTTGAAAAGGATCCTGCCGCACGAGTAGCCTGCGAAACCGCAGCTGCAACAGGTATGATCATGTGCATGGGCGAAATCACAACAAGCGCTTATGTTGACATTCCGAGAATAGCAAGAGATGTTATAAACGACATCGGCTACGACAGAGCAAAGTTCGGATTTGACGGCAATACATGTGCAATTATCACATCGATCAACGAACAGTCACCTGACATCGCAATGGGCGTAAACGAAGCTCTTGAATCAAAGGACGGAAGCGGAAACGACGCTGACGCCATCGGTGCCGGAGACCAGGGTATGATGTTCGGCTTTGCCTGCAACGAAACAAAGGAACTCATGCCGCTGCCGATCTCACTTGCTCACAAGCTCGCTCTTAAGCTTTCAGAAGTAAGAAAGAACGGCACACTCGTTTACTTAAGACCAGACGGCAAGTCACAGGTAACAGTTGAATATGATGACGGCAAGCCGGTACGTGTTGACACAGTAGTTATCTCAACACAGCACTCAGATGCTGTTTCTCTTGCTGATATCAGAAAAGATGTTATGGAATACGTCATCAAGGCTGTCATTCCGGCAGAATTCCTTGATGAGAATACAAAGTACTTCATCAATCCTACAGGACGTTTCGTAACAGGCGGTCCTATGGGTGACTGCGGTCTCACAGGACGCAAGATCATCGTTGACACCTACGGCGGATACTCAAGACACGGCGGCGGAGCTTTCTCAGGCAAGGACCCGACGAAAGTAGACCGTTCAGCTGCCTACGCTGCACGTTACGTAGCAAAGAACGTTGTTGCAGCAGGACTCGCTGACAAGTGTGAAGTTCAGCTCGCCTACGCTATCGGTGTTGCAAGACCTGTATCAGTACTCGTTGACACATTCGGCACAGGCAAGTTTGCTGACGACGCTATCGCAGAAGCAGTAAACAAGGTATTCGACTTAAGACCTGCAGCTATCATTGAAAAGCTCGACCTCAGAAAGCCGCAGTACAGAAAGCTCGCAGCATACGGCCACATGGGACGTGAAGACCTCGGCGTTGCATGGGAGAAGACAGACAAGGCTGAAGCACTTAAGGCAGCAATCAAGTAATAATTACATAAACTATATAGTGGAAGTGTGGTCGTTTTGCGGCGATCATACTTCCGCTTTTGTTTTTTATGTCGAAAAAAGTTTCGCATAAAAAAATCTATTGCATGTTGGGAAGAATTGTGATAGAATAGTAATTAGTACGGCAAAAAATGACCATAATGTGGTTTTAGGGAAACACTGATTTATGGTCTGCGGACCAGCCGGTGTTTTATTATATTATAAGAGGAGAGATCTTTATAATGTTTAAAATCGTTACAAAGAGAGCATTGAATGACGCAGTTTTCCTTATGTCAGTTGAAGCTCCGTTTATTGCTAAAAAGGCTCAGCCGGGTCAGTTCATTATTTTAAGAGTTGATGAAAAGGGTGAACGAGTTCCTTTCACTATCGCTGATTATGACAGAGAAAAGGGAACTGTTACAGTTATTATTCAGACTGTAGGCAAGACAACTGAACAGCTTTCAAAGCTCAATGAAGGCGATTCTATCCTTGACTTTGTAGGACCTCTCGGTGTTCCGACACATGTTGAAGAAGGTACAAAGAGTGTATGTGTTATCGGCGGCGGCGTAGGTTGCGCTATCGCTTATCCGCAGGCAAAGGCTCTCTTTAACAGAGGTATCGACACAACAGTTATTGCCGGATTCAGAAACAAGGACATTGTTATCCTTGAAGATGAATTTAAGGCTGCATGTACAGACCTTATAATCACAACAGATGACGGTTCATACGGCAAGCAGGGCTTCGTAACAACAGCTCTTGAAGAACTCATCCAGAGCGGAAAGAAGTTCGATGAAGTTATCGCTATCGGACCTGTTCCTATGATGAAGTTTGTCTGTTCCGTAACAAAGAAGTACGACATAAAGACAATAGTTTCACTCAATCCTGTAATGGTTGACGGTACAGGAATGTGCGGCGGA
>JBGUVZ010000628.1:0-6900 GCA_045220685.1 Oscillospiraceae bacterium
TCAGTCACTTGTAGTTCGTGCGATCCGTGAAGGACGCGATGCAGCTGCAGAAGTAGATGAGTATCTTATGGGATACACTCAGCTGAGATAACAGAGGTGTAAAAATGTTTGACAGCATTCATGAAGAGTGCGGAGTTTTCGGAATTTACGAAAAGGAACGTTCAGACGTTGCCTCATCTGTTTATTTCGGACTTTACGCACTCCAGCACCGTGGTCAGGAGAGCTGTGGAATCACAGTAAGCGATGACGGTGTTTTCAGACATAAAAGAGCCGACGGACTGGTTTCCGAGGTTTTTACAAAAGAAGAACTTGCAAAGCTTGACGGTGCAAATATAGCCGTCGGTCATGTACGTTACTCAACGACAGGCGGACACAGCCACAATAATATTCAGCCGCTGGTCATCCGTCATGTAAAAGGTAATATGGCTCTTGCCCATAACGGTAATCTTGTAAACGCTTCGGAAATAAGACGTCAGTTTGAATTAAACGGTGCTATTTTCCACGGTACTTCTGATACTGAAGCAATAGCATACCTTATAGTCCGTGAACGTCTGAACACTTCGTCCACGGAAGAAGCTGTGGAACGTGCGATGCCGTTTATAAAAGGTGCGTATTCCTGTATTCTCATGACGGCTACCAAGATGATAGCTTTCCGTGATCCGAACGGATTCAGACCGCTGTGTATAGGGCAGACTCATGACGGAGCCTATGTGGTTTCATCGGAGTCATGCGCACTTGATTCAGTAGGTGCTGATTTTGTCCGTGATGTTGAACCGGGCGAGATAGTTGTTATCGGTCCTGAAGGACTTCGTTCAATAAAAACTCACTGCAGTACTTCACGAAATATATGTATTTTCGAATATATCTACTTTGCACGTCCTGATTCAGTAATCGATGGAGTATCGGTTCACGGAGCAAGACTTCGTGCCGGAAGGCTTCTTGCAAAGCACAGTCCGGTAGATGCCGACATCGTTATCGGTGTTCCGGATTCAGGCCTTGATGCTGCTCTCGGTTTTGCAGAGGAAAGCGGTATTCCATACGGAATAGGTTTTATAAAGAACAAGTATGTGGGACGAAGCTTTATTCAGCCTGAACAGCATCAGCGTGAGAATGCGGTAAAGATCAAGCTCAATGCTGTGCGCGAAACAGTTGCTGGCAAGCGTGTTATCATGATAGATGACTCGATCGTGCGCGGTACAACAAGTGCGAGAATAGTTCATCTGCTTCGTGAAGCAGGTGCAAAAGAGGTGCATGTACGCATTTCATCGCCTCCGTTCGTTCATTCCTGTTACTTCGGTACAGACATCGATTCCGAGGAGAACCTTATAGCAGGCAAGTGCAGCAGCAATGAAGAAATTGCAAAGTTCATCGGTGCTGACAGCCTTGCATATCTTCCGGTCGAATGCCTTGAAGAACTTGTTTCCGGTAAATTCGGCGTCTGCAAGGGATGCTTCACCGGTAATTATCCGGTCGATGTTTCTGGTGCGGGATTTAAAAACAAGTTCGATGAAAAGATAAATTCCAAAAAATAAATCATAGAAAACACTGCAAAGGTTTATGCTACGCGGCTTTGCCGCGCCTGTCCTTTGCGGAAATAATCTTTAAAACCACGGACTGCTCCTTAAGAGGCGACAGGGAAGACCTTAGCCGAATGCCGGATCACCGGCGGAAGTGAGATGCTTGAGCTGCAGAATGTGTACTATAAATGATCATTCGGAGGTCAAAACAATGTGTACTATAATGGGATACTGCGGAGCACCGGGAGGTGCTGAAAGAATAATAGAAGGTCTTAAGGCTACTGTTTCACGCGGCCCTGATGACCAGAGAATAAAGGTTCTTGAGAACGGTGCGCTGGGATTCCAGAGACTTTCAATCATGGGCCTTACTCCGGAAGGAATGCAGCCGTTTGAACTTGACGGAAGCTATGTTGTCTGCAACGGCGAACTTTACGGTTTCAGAAAGCAGAAAGATGAGCTTATCAAAAAAGGTTACAGCTTCAAAAGTGACAGTGACTGTGAGATCCTTCTTCCGCTTTACAGGGAATACGGAACAGAAATGTTTAAGCAGCTTGATGCTGAATTTGCCTGTATAATTTACGATGCAAAGGAAAACAAATATATCGCAGCAAGAGATCCGATAGGAATTCGTCCGCTTTACTACGGCAAGGCTGATGACGGTGCGGTTTTCTTTGCAAGTGAACCTAAGAACCTTGTTAAAGTCTGCAAAAAGATAATGCCTTTCCCTCCGGGACATTACTGGAAGGACGGCGAGTTCCACTGCTACAATGAGATCACTCATGTTGACAGTTACGTTAAGGACAACATCGATACAGTATGTAAGAACATTCACGACAAACTCGTTGCCGGCATTGACAAGAGACTCGATGCTGATGCAAAGGTAGGTTTCCTGCTTTCAGGCGGTCTTGATTCTTCTCTTGTATGTGCAGTCGCACAGAAACAGAGTGACAGGAAGATCCGTACTTTTGCCATTGGTATGAATACAGATGCTATCGACCTTAAGTATGCAAAGCAGGTTGCTGACTATATCGGAAGTGATCATACTGAAGTTATCATCACAAAGGATGATGTAATTAATGCTCTCGAAGATGTTATCCATCTTCTTGGAACATTCGATATTACTACCATCCGTGCAAGTATGGGTATGTATCTGCTCTGCAAGGCTATTCATGAGCAGACAGATATCAGAGTACTCCTTACCGGTGAGATTTCAGACGAACTTTTCGGTTACAAGTATACTGATTTTGCTCCAAGTGCAGAGGCATTCCAGGCAGAGTCTGTAAAGCGTGTACACGAACTTCATATGTATGACGTTCTCCGTGCAGACCGCTGTATTTCAGTAAACTCACTTGAAGCAAGAGTTCCGTTCGGTGATCTGGACTTCGTTAGCTACGTAATGTCCATCGATCCTGAGATGAAGCTCAACAAGTACAACAAGGGTAAGTACCTTTTAAGAAAGGCCTTCGAAGGCGATTATCTGCCGCACGATATCCTTTATCGTGAAAAGGCTGCCTTCTCAGATGCTGTCGGTCATTCAATGGTCGATCATCTTAAGGAATATGCTGAGAATTACTACACTGACGAGGAATTCGAAAGCAAGTGTGCGAAGTACGAGCACGCAAGACCGTTTACAAAGGAATCCCTCCTTTACCGTGAGATCTTTGAAAAATATTACGGCGGCAACAGTGAAATGATAGTTGATTTCTGGATGCCGAATAAGGAATGGGAAGGCTGCAACGTAAACGATCCTTCAGCCCGCGTACTTTCAAACTACGGCGAAAGCGGTACATAATCATTCACTATAATATACGAAGAACCGTATGGTTCCGGGTTTCCGGGC
Source organism: Oscillospiraceae bacterium (assembly GCA_045220685.1). GTDB lineage: Bacteria > Bacillota > Clostridia > Oscillospirales > Ruminococcaceae > HUN007. The sequence continues at coordinate 3,358 of JBGUVZ010000628.1, forward strand.
CATACGGTTCTTAATTTTTATACGCTTATTTATTAATAAATCATTGGGGTGCGGGGTGAAACCCCGCAATTGCGAATTCAATAAGTGTTTATATTCTGTTTTTACGCTTTGCTTTTTTTGCTTCGTACATTATCTTGTCGGCTTTCTGTATGAGTTCAAACAGATCATCTTTCTTTTCAGGAACTTCTGTTATGCATCCCACACTTGCGGAAAGCGGATACGGCTTGTCGTATTCACGGTTCAGTTCGCTAATTTTTGCATCGAAGTCCTGTCTGAACTTGTCGATGAATTCGGAACCTCGACCTATTACAATGAACTCGTCACCTCCGAATCGTCCGCAGATGTTTATGGAATCACATGCGGAATTTATTGCATCTGCAATACTTTTGATTGCGAAGTCACCTTCGTTATGTCCGTAGGTATCGTTGATGGCTTTGAGACCGTCCATATCGATGAAGCAGATGGAAAGAGGACTCTGTTCAGCAAGACATTCCTTGAAAATATATCCGGCGTATTTAAAGAATCCGTTTCGGTTGTATATCTTGCAGAGCGGATCGAGAACATTCAGTTTTGAGATGTTGTCGATGGCATTGCCGATGCACATAGTCATCGTATGACAGAGAAGACTGAAAATAGGGTAGTCGTTGTTCGTGATGACGTAATATCCGAGACAGCGCTGAGTGTAGTGAAGCGGTATAAAGTAGCTAATGTTTCCGCCAGTGGTAAGCGGTATCGGATGAAGTCTGCTGCTCGGGAAAGATGCAATTGAAGTACGTTTTCCCTTGTCGAGGATAAAAGGTGCAGTCATTTCAGGAGGATAGGTATCTGTTTCTTCCTCTGAAGCGGTACTGTATGCATTTTCCCAGTCCTTTACGAGACAGAGACTGAATTCCTCACAGTTGATCACACGAAGCTGCTTTTCCAGTACAGTGATACAGTCTTCCAGATTTTCAGCACTTGCAAGACCTGCTATCATTCTGTTGAGCATGTGTATGTTTGTATATATGCTTTCAATACGCATATATGTGTTTTTCTTAAATTCACGTATGTCGTATGTTTCTTCCTCATGGCATCCGCAGCTTTCACTGAATACAGGCTGAGCCTCGATATGTCTGCTCTTCGGCACTGAGTTGCCTTCGAGAAGATCCATCAGCGTGCGCATAGCCATTTCGCCGGAATGGAAAAGAGGGCGCTTTACTGTTGTGAGCTTAGGGAAGGAGTTCTGAGCGTTGAATGTATGGTCGAAACCAGTAACAATGACATCTTCAGGTACTCTGTATCCTTTAGACTGCAGTCCGTTCATAAGCGTGAGTGCCATGCTGTCGTTTGCGCATACAAAGGCATCAGGAAGAGAAAGACCTGAGTCAAAGAATGCTTCGGCAGCTTTTATACCGTCGTAGCTTCGGAACAGTCCGTTGTATTTTCTGTTTTCTTCATCAAATTCCAGTCCGTGTTCATTGAGTGCGTCACGGAAAGCCTTGTATCGTGCTATAGATTCAGGGTTTGACGCAGGACCTGAAACATAGTTGAAAGTCTTTGCACCGTGCTTGGTTATCAGATGTTCTACCAGCTTTTTCATTACAGAGTAATTGTTTATGCTTATGTCGTAGAATTCTTCATGATCACTGCACTCGAAAATGACAGAAGGAATACCTGATGCCTTGACTTTTTCTATAATTGTTGTCCGCATTTCCAGATTGGAAAATGTATTTGTAAACAGTATCGCACCGTCAAACTGTGAAAAATCAGGTAAATAATAAATACTGTATTCTCCCGTGTCGAACTGACGGTTGTCGATTATACCGCCGAATGCAGAAAAATAGGATACGTTGATCGAATTTTTCTGAGCATAAGTATTTATTCCCTGTATTATCTGATAAGGATATTCCTCATCCATGCCTGACACAACAGCCGCAATGTTCCGTATTGCCATGCTGATCCCCTCCGCTGATCCTGATCATAATTTAATTGATATACGCATAAATCATTAGTTTTTCAGCCATAATAAATCTTCCAAAGATTTGTTTTGTAATGAATTTTATGAAATATGGTGAAAAACAATTAAAAATCTGATTATATTATATCATATAAATAGAACTTTATCAAGTGTTAATTTGTTTGTATGATAAATATTAAGATAATCGCTGGAATGAACTGTCAGATGTGTGGAAGGAGTAGACAAACACGTGATTTTATGATATACTATTCTGCGGGTGTTTATCACTAAAATCTATAGCTATTAGGAGAATCATTAATAATGATCTATAACAATATACTGGAAGCAATCGGTCATACACCGATGATAAAACTCAACCGCATGAACAAGCCTGGCAATGCAGATGTGCTTGTGAAGTTTGAAGGCCTTAATGTCGGCGGTTCAGTAAAGACAAGAACAGCTTACAGAATGATAAAAAAGGCTGAACAGGCTGGTAAGATAAAAGAGGATACAATAATAGTCGAACCAACAAGCGGAAACCAGGGTATTGGTCTTGCACTTGTGGGTGCGGTAAAGGGATATAAGACAGTTATCATCATGCCGGACTCGGTAAGTGAGGAACGCCGCAAACTCGTTGAACACTACGGCGCACAGGTTATACTCATTCATGACGACGGTGACATCGGTGCCTGCATTCAGGAATGTCTTAACACTGCACTCAGAATGGCAGCAGAAGATCCGAGAGTATTCGTTCCTCAGCAGTTCGAAAACCCTGATAACACAAAGGCTCACAAGTATCATACAGCTCTTGAGATAATGGAAGAAGCCGCAGTTACTATTGACGGCTTCTGTTCCGGTATCGGTACAGGCGGTACAATCACAGGAATAGGCGAGGTCCTCAAGGCACAGAATCCTGATATCACTATCTGGGCAGTTGAACCTGAAAATGCAGCTATTCTCGCCGGCGGTACCATCGGAACACACCTCCAGATGGGTATAGGCGACGGCATCATTCCGCAGATTCTCAACCAGAACATTTACGATGACATCTGCATAATAAGTGATGAAGATGCGATAAAAACAGCCAAGGATCTTGCCCGTCTCGAAGGCATCATGTGCGGTATTTCCAGCGGCACAAACGTTGCAGCAGCACTCCGCATGGCTGAAAAGCTCGGCGAAGGCAAAACAGTTGTTACTATACTTCCTGATACTGCAGAAAGATATTTCTCAACTCCGCTTTTCGGATAAAAACAATTAACAGCATGACTTAAACCATTAGAACGGATAAGTCATGCTGTTATTATTTATATAAGTTATCTCCTGTTATTCTGATCAGCAGGCATTTTTCTTGGCTGCAACAAGATTTTGAACTGCGTCATAGATCTTGTGAGCTATGTACGGGTTGTTCATTGTGTAAAGATGGATTCCGTCAACACCTTCTGCAATAAGGTCAGTAATCTGATCTACTGCATATGCGATACCTGCGTCACGAAGGGCGATGTCGTTGTCTTCGTATCTTTCGAGGACACGGATGAACTTCTTAGGAAGCTCAACACCGCACATCTTTACCATTCTTTCAATCTGTTTTTTATTTGTTACAGGCATGA
>JBGUVZ010000629.1:0-6908 GCA_045220685.1 Oscillospiraceae bacterium
CTCTTCTCCTTGATGAGAACGGAAAGATCCACACCTGCGGAGTGTGCAAGGGAACGGTGAAAAACTCAGTAGGAGCCGGTGACTCCATGGTAGCCGGATTTATAGCCGGATCGGAAAACGGCGATTATGAGTACGCCCTGAAACTCGGTACAGCCTGCGGAGGTGCAACGGCATTTTCAGAAGGCCTTGCGAAGAAGGATGATATTTTCAGACTGCTTGAAACCATCTGAATATCGTAATGATATGTATGTTTTAATGTACCAGGTTCCTGCGTTATGAAAACTATAATATTATGTTATTAACATAAAAATTTTAATATAATTAACAGTTGTCATAGAGTATAATAAAAGCGTAAGGAACTTGTACGTGTAATGACGGATCCACAGATCACATCCCCCCATCAGCAGATAATTCCCCCTCTTTGTATCTGCTGCGGTGACCGGTGCTTCCGCTTTTAAATGGAGGAATACTAATGAACAAAAAAAGAATACTTGCGCTGACTCTGTGCAGTGCTCTGTCTCTCGGTCTGTTATCAGGATGCGACACTGGTTCCGGAAATCCTGCCGATAACGGCGGAAACCAGTCAGCTTCAGATTCATCTGCCGCTTCAGGAAATGAAAGCGTCGATGTTCCTGAAATCGAAGGATATTCGCTCCTCTGGAACGATGAGTTTAACGGCGACAAGCTCGATACAACATGCTGGCAGTACGATCCGCATGAACCGGGCTGGACAAATGAAGAACTTCAGGAATACACAACATCTGAAGAAAACGTATTTACAAAAGACGGAGTTCTCCATCTTAAAGCAATAAAGACCAAAGATGACAACGGAAATGACTACTACACTTCCGGTAAGATCAAGGGTCAGAACCTTAAGGACTTCATGTACGGCAAGGTAGTCGTAAGAGCTAAAGTTCCGGAAGGTCAGGGCTTATGGCCTGCTATCTGGATGATGCCTACAGATGAAGATCACTACGGCCAGTGGCCTAAGTGCGGCGAGATCGACATCATGGAAACTCTCGGCCATGAAACTGAAAAGGCTTACGGCACTCTCCACTACGGTGAACCTCATGGTGAACAGCAGGGTACATACGTGCTCGAAGGCGGAGAAACATTTGCAAGCGACTTCCACGAGTTCTCAGTTGAATGGGAACCGGGTGAATTCCGCTGGTACATCGACGGCAATCTTTATCACACTGTAAACGACTGGTTCACAGCTGTTGACGGTGAAGATGACAAGCCGTATCCGGCACCGTTCGACCAGACATTCTTCGTACAGCTCAATCTTGCTGTAGGCGGTACATGGCCGGGCAACCCTGATGCAACAACAAACTTTGACAATGCAGAATTCCTGGTTGACTACGTTCGCGTATATCAGAAACCGGAATACGATACAAACGTTACAAAGCCGCTTCCGACATTCAGAATGCCTCTTGAAGACGGCAACCTCATCTACAACGGCGATTTCTCAGAGGAAGAGGCTCTTGACGACGAAGATAACTGGAGATTCCTCCTTTTCAACGACGGAGAGGGCACAGCTGAGATAAAGGACGGCGAGCTTCGCATCTATCCTGAAAAGAAGGGTACTGAAGAGTATTCAGTTCAGATAGTTCAGGCTGGTCTCCCGATGTACAAGGGTTCAAAGTACAAGCTCACATTTGAAGCACGTTCAGATGAAAAGCGAGTAATGAAGGTTTGTATCTCAGCTCCGACAAGCGGCTGGGTACGTTACCTGCAGGATACACCTGTACACACAACTGATGAATGGCAGACTTTCGAGTATGAAATAGACATGGAGAAGAAGACAGACCCTAACGGACGTCTCGAGTTCAACATGGGTAAGTTCTCTCCTGTAAAGAATCTTCAGATAAGAAACGTTCGTCTTGAAATGACAGAAGTTTCTGACGAAGCCAAGGAATACATGGCACTCATGAGCGGTGAAGAAGTTGCTTCAGACGAAGCAGAAGTAACAGAAGCTGCTGAAGAAAATGCAGAGGCAACAGAAGAATCTGCAGAAGTTACTGAAGAAGCTGCCGAAACAGAAGCAGCAGAATAATCAAAGCTTCATAATAATTTGATTTTACCCAATAATCATACAATTCACTAATCACAAAGCAGACGGGAGTCGTTCATCGGCTCCCGTTTGCTTTTGTAAAACGCAGTAATTCGCTTGAATTACTGGCATGAATATGGTATGATAAAAATATCGCTTTAAAAGCAGCGTAAATCATTATTCCGGCTGAATATTACTGGTCTGGCCGGTGCGCAGCATATGCGTAAGGAAATATAAACTGAATTATTATGAAAAAGGAGAAAGATAACATGAATTTATCTGAGAAAACATTGTTAAGAGTCATCGCATGCACTCTTGCAGCAGGACTTGCGGTTCCGTATAATATTCCGGTCAGCACACAGACACCGGCTGTCTCTGCAGAAGAGGCGGCTCTTACAGCTCTGTCAAAGGCTGATCTTTTTGTATCAACACCGCTTGATTTTAAAAACTGCAAATTTTATCCGAATGACACAGACACATTCAATATGTGCGGAAGAACATATCGTCAGGGAGTTGTCTTCAATGCGTCCAGCTTTTCGAATGACATAAAGGTATCCTATGACGTATCAAATATAAACATTATTACCGCAGATATCGGACATGTCGATAATTCAGGATATGGCTATACAGATGTAAAGATCTATCTCGATGATGTGCTTGCAGACAGATTAACGCTGCATGCCACAGATTCAATAAAGGAAAACTATCAGATTGATGTATCATCAGCATCTGCACTCAGGATCGAAGTATCTGCCTGCAATGGTGAATTCGGATTCGGAAATATAACAGTAGACGGAGAAAAATCACTTCAGCCGGTGATCGTTCCGGAATACAAGACAAATGCAGATTTTATTTCTTCAGGATACAACAAGAGAGTAGCTACGGTGTATGACGGCACAAAGGCAGACAAATACTTTATGCTTAAAGGCAGACAGTATTTTCAGGGCGTAGCATTCGGATGCGATTACGGTACAGAGCCGGAAATTACATTCAACGTGGAGAATGTAAACTCGATCACATTTTCTCTCTGCCGTATAGATAATACTTCTCATGAAGATACTACAGTGACTGTTGTTTTCGATGAATCAGAGGAGGAACAGTATACACTTGATCCGGACGCACTTGTGGAAACATTTACTCTTGATGTTTCAGAAGTTAAAACCATACGCTTTATGCAGAAGGCTGAAGGCGAGGAGTACGCTATAGCTGACATAAGTATAGACGAACTTGCGCCGGAAAAAACATTTGCTGCTCCTGAGTACAAGAATGCCTCAACATTTGTAAGTGCAGTTTATGACAAGAGAAGATCTTCAGTTTTTGACGGAACCAGTGCGGCTCTTTCATTCAATATGAACGGACGCAGCTATTATCAGGGCGTTGTGCTCGGAAACGGCACCTACGATGACGGTTCAAGATTTGCAATGAACGTTGAAAATCTGAAGAAGCTTTCCTTTACCATCGGACATGTGGACGGTTCGGGACTCAGATCTTCTGACATCATGATCTATGTGGACGAGAAGCCTTATGATAAAATAACGTTTGCTAACAATTATCCGCTTAAGGAAAACTACGAAATAGATGTTGAGAACGCCAAGACTGTAAGGATTGAATGCGATAACGAAAATGATCAGTACGGTATTGCAGACATAAGACCTGACGGACTTGCCGCAAAGAATACTTTCACCGTTCCTGAATACAAGAACTCTGCAGCGTTTATCGGAAGCTGCTATGACGTATACAAAATTACTGATTTCGACGGAACAAGCGGCACAAAGACATTCAATATGGGCGGACGCACTTATTATCAGGGCTATGTGTTCGGAAAACGTGATTATGTAGATGGTTCTGCTTTGTCTCTTAATGTGGAAAATATAAATACGCTCACATTCGACCTCGGTCATGTTGATGGTTCAGGTATCAAGAATACAGAACTGGAGATACTGTTTGACAATGTTTCCTTTAAGACCATACCGCTTACATACGAGAATCTGAATAAGCGCCTGCAGCTTGATGTTTCCGGAGTAAAGAATGTAAGATTTATACTGACAAATGAGAGTGATGAGCAGTATGCTATCGGTAATATCGTAGCAGATGAGCTCACTCCAAAAAAATCTGTTGTTATACCTGAATATGAATCTGCCGGACAATTCGCAGCGTCAGCATATGATACCGAAAGAGTTGAAGTGTATGACGGTGAGAATAAGTTCAATTCCTTTACAATGGGCGGAAAGAATTATGTACAGGGTATAACTCTCGGAGCTTCTTCCTATAATGCCAATGCCAGAGCGATATTCAATGTCGAGAACGTAGGAAGCGTATCGTTCACTCTTGGTGCTGTTTCAGCCGAAGGGGAAGGCGAAGAGACACTTGACGTGTATATTGATGAAAAGAAAGCCGAAACTATCACACTTAAGGCTGATATGCCGTTAAAGGATTACAGCTATGATGTTTCAGGCGCATCAAGATTCATGCTTTGCAAGACAGGCAGCAATTCAATCTATGGTCTTGGAGATATAAAGATCACATCCGGTCCGGAATTCCTTCCGACTGTGCTCCCTACATCTGTAATTCCGATACCAACAGTGCATCCGACAATAGATCCGCTGCCAACAGAGCTGATACCAACGACAATGCCGACGCTGACACCAACAGCAACAGCGGTAACTCCAACACTGGAACCAACATCTGACATCCCGATACCGACAGTAAATCCGACAATAGATCCGTTGCCGACAGCATCACCAAAACCTCTTATCGATCTTACAGGAGATGGAAAGGCTTCAACTTCTGACGTAAGAATTATAATGAAGGCCATTGTCGGAAAAACACAGCTTACAGCTGAACAGCAGAGGGCTGTCGACCTTGACGGAGACGGTAAGCTAAACAGCGTGGACGCAGTTCTTTATCTTAAGAGAGTAGTTGCCGAAGCAGCATCTGCTGAATGATGAAGGGGATAAGATGAAAAACAGAGTAAAACGTATTATTTCAGCCGTTACCGCAATCTGCATTGCGGGCGGCGCGGTAAATGCAGGCAGAATATTTCCGCCAGTCAGTGGCGGTGCTGTCTTTGCTGAATCTGACGGCAGTGCTGAAAGCAGCACTGCTGTAAAGAGACTGAGAAGACAGGCTGTTACAGTATCAGGCGGACCAGTTTCGGTATGCAACGGAAAGATAACATTATACTATGATTCTGAAATGGTATCTGTAAAAGATGTAATGACTACAGCTGAGTTGTCAGGAATGACGACCGTCATCAATAAAGATGTTCCGGGTAAAATAGTTGTTGAATTTACATCACCTGAGCCTAAAAGAATAGCAGGTCATATTCTTTATGCTGACTATGAGTACAGTACTGATTTAAAAGGCATTCCGCAGTTTGGCATCGGAGTTGATGAACTGGAAACCAAAGATAAAGACGGAAATGTTATTGAAGCCGATAAAAAATGTATATATTCTTCAGAGCTTGTTTCTAGCCTGTCGCTGCACGGTGAATATATAGTCAAAGACACTAATGCACAGGGAAATATCTATTTTGATATTGATGTAGACAAAGATTCATTATCTCCTGTTAATAACGGTGAATGTACTTTGTTCTATGATCCGGAAGTACTGCAGTTTGTTTCTTACGGACAGGTATATAACAAGAACAGTGTTCTGATAGATATTAATGAAACAGAACCGGGAAAGCTTAAGATCACTTTTGTATCTGATCAGGACATCGAAAATATCATTCTTACACGACTGGCATTTAAGCCGCTGAAAAATGCAGTGTCGGAAATGGTGCTTAAAACCGATGAACTGTCCTGTGTGATGTCAGAAGATCGTATCCTGACTTATCCGGCTGCATCAGGTGAAACAAGCTTACGTTTCGGCATTAACATTCCGGGACTTTCAGACAGATTACAGTTTAACAGAAAAGGAACTTTACGTATCGGAACACACGAAGATATATCTGCTACTAACGGAATGTTTACTGTAAAATACGATTACAATGAACTCGAATTCAAGGAGATCAGACTTTCGGAAGCCATTAAGGGAGCAGTCGTAAACACAGACGTTCCGGGAAGAATAGTTATAGGATTTGCGTCTGTTGATCCGGTAACGCTGGGCGAAGTTATTGCAGATATTGATTTCGCATTCCCTGCCGGACTGCCGTATAGTATGTCCTCATGCTATGCTTCAGTCGATGAACTTGAAACCGAAAATGAAGAAGGAATTGTAACGGCAGTTGATCCGGAGCAGATTTTCGACTATCTGATAAGACCGGAATACGATATGGAGCTTAGGAAAGCTGATCAGTCTGAAGATATCGAAGCTGTGGTGAAAATCGAACGTAATTGCGATGTGACAAACGGAAGCTTAACTTTTGATTTTGATCCGGAAGTACTTGCGTTTGCTGAAGCTTCTCCGGCTGCGGGACAGAACGGACTCCTTGTTGAAGCAAATGAGACTGCTCCCGGAAAAATCAGCTGTGTATTTGTTTCGGATTCACCTGTTACAAAAAACAGCGAACTTCTGATTTTAAAATTTAAACCTTTAAAATCAAGCTGGACAAAGGTGGAACTTGATACTGTAGATATTATGAACACAGTTTCCGAAGATGAAATATATGAATATGTTCCGCCTGCCGGAATAGTTTGTCATTACAATGCTGAAGTGACGGAACCTGCCGTTACAACAGAAGCTGCGCCTGTAACAAGTGAAGAACCGGCAGAGACAACGGTGGCTGCCCCGGCAATAAGCGAAGAGCCAGCAGTGACAACAGAGGCAGTTCCTGTAATAAGTGAAGTGCCAGCAGTGACAACAGAGGCAGTTCCTGTAATAAGTGAAGTGCCAGCAGTGACAACAGAGGCAG
>JBGUVZ010000630.1:0-2502 GCA_045220685.1 Oscillospiraceae bacterium
CCTTTCCATCTTCTGAATAAAATAATACGATTGATGGACAGTGCCATATAAACGAAGCTTCCGGGAAACTCATTGTATGGAAAACAAGAGTCATATTTTCTTTTATTTTTATTCCGTCTGTATAACTGCCGCGGGAACTGTTTACCTGAACATTTGGAATATCACCTTCGATTCTATCTATATAGCTAACCTTTTCAGCGAGTCGAGGAATAGCATTTTCACTAAACTGAGTATCTGTTTCTTCAGCCTGAATCTCGGTAATATGGCAGTTTTCTCCGGTAAGTCCTATATACACAGATCTGGAACTGTCAGAAAGAGCAATTATTACGCTGACAATTTTACTTTCACTTTCCAGCTCAAGTTTGAGATGATCTTCGAATCTGCCAGAAGTTATAGAATAAAGGCCTCTTTTTTTTCCATCAGTATCGGTAACCTCTTTATCTTTTACCTTCACATCTATATTTCTGGCATTAGTAGAAATTGTATGTCCATCAAACCAGAGTTCGCCATATTCTATATAACGGTAGGAATCTATGAGCTCTTCTGTATCATATACATGCTTATCAAAAGAATCAAAAATAATTAAAGAAGGTGCACTAAAGTTTACATCATCAGCTTTTTCATTTAATACACTGCTCTTAAATGTAATTTTTGATATGTTACGTAAAACAGGAATTCCCAAAGAAACTTTTTCACGATAATTGGAACAGACAAGTTCAGTTTCAAGTTTATCTTCCGATGCAGAAATCTGACTAAAAGCCTGAATATCCATAAGATGAACCATATTTTTAGCAAATACAGGATCGAATCTTGCACCAGCTTCTTTTAAAAACTCTTCGCGAATTACTACGTTCGGAATAGCTTTTCGCTCCTGATTTTCTCCGGTATAAAAACACCAGGCATCTGCAAGAGCAACAATGCGGGCAATTTTAGGAAGTTCTTCACCTGACAGTCCAGACTCATTATCCTTTCCATCATATCTTTCTGTACAATAACGGGCAGTTTCAGCGAGATATGGATAGTCCTTAATACTGTTTAAAATCTCTTCACTTGCTACCTTATGTAAAAGAGCCGCATAGTAAACTTCTTCACATTCATCCTGGCTCAGTCCGCTTTCTTCGGCAATTCTTTTTGAAATATCTGCCGTCTTTTTAGCCAGGCCTCTTGTTTTTGCATCACAATCTTCAACAGCCTTTGCAAAAGCTTCTGCAGTCTGCCCGAACAAATCTTTCATCATTCTTTGTTCAGCCTTCAAAGCATACAATTCAAGATTATGAGCCTTCATAACTTCATCGTTAATATCAAGATAAGTAAAGAAGTACATTGTGATTGATGAAAAAACAATTGCCATATTAACAATTGAAAGACCATATGTAAAAATCTGAATGATTCCAACAACAATCGGCACAAAAATGTAAATGAACATGGCCATATAAATAAAACGGCTGAATGCTTTTTTGTGTTTGATAATAACCGTAAACTGAACTATAGGACAAACCACCGGAACTATGTAACAAATCAAAAATCCAGGTCCGCGGAAATATACATTCTCATCGGTAAAGGAATAGATTATTCCGGTAAAAAGATTAACTATAACCAATAGAATTTCAACTATAGTGGCAATTTTTACAATTGAGAGTCTTTTGTAATGTGATTTTAATTTTAATCCTTCAAGAATGTCTTCCAGATAATAATTGAAACAAAGAACAATTCCAGCAGTAAACGTGAAAACTATAAAATTTGAAATTCTTGCCATTACAAAACCTATACTGGAAGTATCTCCGTTATAGATATATGTAAGGCGGTCAAAACCTATAAGCCCCGCAGCAATTAATTCAAGAATAATGAGAATCCATTTTCTTCTTCTTGGAAGGAATCTTGTAATAAGAAGCATAAATGCCATAACTGCACAACCGGCAGTAAGAACGAGCATCATGTTCATCTGATGATTTCGTATAAAATCAAACATAATTAAGACTCCTCAAGGGCACTAAGCTTTTCTTTAAATGATGTATACAATTTCAGAAGTTCATCTGTATGAGAGGCTATAAATATTTTGTCATCTCTGTTGCAGGCATCTTCAAGTTTGACTGAGAGTTCCAGGAGACTGTTTGCACCTATAATAAATGCCGAATTCTTAATCATCTGGATTTTTGCTTTGTAAACTTCAAAATCACCTTTGGTATAGGCATTTTCTATATTCTGAACATTTTCATCGATTGTATCATAGAAGAGTTTTATTCCACGGATGAAACCACTTACTCCTTTAGAGTTTTTAATTCCTTCTTCAAAAGAAATATCTTCTATATCTTTTACCCAGTCTAATTCAACAGGAAATTCCGTCAGATTTTCTGAAAAATAACCTTTTGGCGGTTGCTGCATCATTTGTTCCGGAAGATTTCTCATTATAATTCTTTCCAGAAGAAGACTATCTATTGGAGTAAATATACAGCCTTTGTAGCCCATAGTCTTATACTTATCTTCACCGGTAAAGGTATTTTC
>JBGUVZ010000631.1:0-2004 GCA_045220685.1 Oscillospiraceae bacterium
CCGGAGATATGAAAAGGAAACAGAAACTCGCTGATTCGAATTTCCATAAAATACATATTTTTACTGTATTTACATATTTTTAACAAACAGGCATATCTAATTTTTAAATAGAACTTTCCCAATCAGTTAGACTATAAGTCTATTAAATAATCAGATTACACAACCTGAGCCGAAAATTTCTATTCAGTTTTCGGCTTATTTTTACTTCCTTTTGGGCGACCTTTATTTTTCTTTGGTTCTTCAGGCGGAACTGGTACAAGTCCCAATTTCTGAAGGATTTTTAAATGTGATACATTCATTCTGATAAGCTGCCATTCACTTTCATCTGAACGTACTTTTTTGGCTCTGGAAAGTACTGACATAATTTTCTTATATGTACAATCTTCAAGAAGTTTATATCTGTCAAATGTCTTGATAAGCCTGAAGGTTAGTACCGTAGACAGAAAATCACAAAACTCACTGCCGATAACTGAATAATCATCCTGTACTCTGGTTTCATCAAATTCACAGGCAGATTTGTAATAGCGCATAACTATTTCTATTTCCCAACGTTTTTCATACGCTTTATACACTGTTTCAGGTGGTAAATCCAAATCGCATTCAAGGACTATTGTACCAAAGTTTTTTTGCTTTTCTCGAAGAGTCTCAAGGTCGTAATTACACTGCTTTTTGGCTCTCTGTAGCCAATCACTTTCTTCCTTTGATGCTTTGTGACTGTCACGATAGGAATAAAGCCATTTGTCTGTTCCAGAACATTTTTCTTTCCTGAATGTTATACCTTCGTATCCCGGTAAAAGAGCGGTAAAATCCATCATGTTATGACGGGATATTAATCTGGAATTACGTTTTACCGGATTGAGATAATGCAAATCAGGATTGGCATCAAATTGTTCATACGCCGCTGATTCTGGAAAACCTTTGTCAGCTACTATTATTCCCTTGGTAATTTTATTCTGTGAAATAAAATCACTGTACGCAGTAGAGTCCAGCATATTTCCCGGAAAACATTGGGAACAGACAGGCTCCATCTTTTCCAAATCGAAAGCATACAGTACGGAAATATCTCTGCTCCCTTTGGTCTTTGCTTTACGTGAAAAATCAGATAATGAGTTGACCATTGATTCATTTGACTTTAATGTTCCGTCAACCAATAAATGATGGTCCATTTCTACAGCTTCAGTTCTGTTGCGCATGAATTTAATAATTTTCGAAATAGCTTTACCAAGATCATTTAAGAACTTAGATACTGTGTTTTTAGACAAGGCTGTATCCGGGTATAATTCGGAGAGAAAGCTGTTTTCATAAGCTTCTTTCAATTCATTGTCCTTGATGCCCGGGAAGCATACTCTCAGTACGGAAATGCAATAGATTTTCATCAGATCTGACTGACTGTAGACTTTGGCCAAATCCTGTTGAATATCAGAAAATTCACGATCACACAAAACAACATTGGCCCAATCCTTCAAATCAACAGAGGCAGTAGAAACATTCTGCTCAGACACATCATGGCTGTTCGGTACATACACCCCGTCCACAATGTGCCCAATGGTAGGTCCGTTAACCGGCAAGTGTCTTCCGTTTACATTCTTACACCCAACGCGCTGGCGAACAGCATAAAGATTTTTATTCTTTCCGTATACTATTACAACAGTGTTTTTAGGTCTTTTTACAGCGAGTATTTCTTCAGGGATTGGCATGATAACCTCCTTATTTGTATATAGTCTAATTATATCATATAATTAGACTATATACAAGAAAAAAGAAACAGAAAATGTCGCCATTTTTAGAGTGATACGAAATTTCGAATAAGCAACAAAACAAGAAAAATTATAATATCTGTATAATTTGTAGTGAAAATGTAAGAAAAACCAACAATAAAGTTGGTTTTATATAGTATTATTCATTGGGAAAATTTTAGTTAAGGTTAATAGTGACATCTCAACATCAGAACGTTATGTATGCATAGATATCAATGGGGAAGAAATTTCGGTTGAAGATGCCAGA